>JAACDL010000075.1 GCA_009936765.1 Methanobacteriota archaeon | reverse complement strand
GCCCTTCCACTATTTCCCATCATTGAGCGTGTTTGCATTATTGTTGCCGCAAATAGAACTACGCTGCTAGAAATAAGCATGATGGTTGCGACATATCCTGCATTGTGATAATGCTTGTAATCGCCACAGGCCTCTTCAACTTCTGACGATTTGGCACCACTCAGAGCACTTTTGCAATCTTCGTAACTATCTCCGTGGTCTTTCGTTTCACTCTCACCCTGAGTTCCAGCCCAAAGTTCAGCATTAATTTCTGATAATCCTATGTCGGCTGATGCTACAGTGCCATCCGCTTCAGCATTCAAGGTCAACCAAGTCTCGTTGATGATTGAATTCGATGCTAAAACAAGTGCAAAAACGGTTAACGCAAGGGCTAATTGTGCCCCTGGGTTTCGGCTAATACTAACTGTCGGCGCAGGCATAACAGCAGATGAAGGTTCATCGCCCATATCGGGAGATGACACCTGTCTGCTGATGAAACTTCACCTTGATGGTGGCCTCAAGCGTGCTTCTCTGTAAGCCAGGCTTTGACATCGTCTCTTGCGGCGAAGCCTTTGCCTTCCTTTGTACCAACAACAGTCTCGATTGCTGCTTCGGATGCAATGTCAAGGATTCTATCACTGACTGCACCGTTGAAGACGATTGCTACTGCGCCATCAGCATCTTCTGCTGCGGCTGCGAGCTTGGATGGCCCGACTGCATCTGATACTGTTCCGTCAACATTGACGAATACTGCATTGTTTGCTTTCAAGTCTGCAATATGGTCAAAGTATTCGTGGACTTCAGCAGGTGCTTCCGCTTGTTCCTCTGCTGGCGCATCTTCGAGCCAAGCATCGGCGTCTTCACTAGGTTCATCTTCAGGAAGTTTGGCTGCAAACTTTGCAGTTTCCATCTTCTGAGATAGGCACTTTGTTGCTGTCTTCTGAGGAAGTAATTCCCATTCTTGTCCTACTGGGGCCTGTGCAACGAAATCAATCTTCATAGTTTCATTCAATTGGCGGAATAGCATTTCTCCACCACGGTCACCATCTATTGCCAATATGACATTCTCTTTGGTAGCGGCCAGATCAAGTAATTCTTGCTTGATTGTTCCTGCACCATCGCATGAGATTGCATTCTTGACTCCGAAGTTCAGTAGGTTACGAACGTCGTTTCTTCCTTCAACGATAATTAGTGAATCGCTTGTTTCGACATTTGGACCACAGGTTAATCCGTGGAAATTCTTGGCTGTACCAACTGTTAGTACGCTTCGAACTTCTTCGATTACTGTCTTTGTTGCTGCATCTCCAGAGTTTACCATTACCAACAATAAGTCCTTTGCACGGTCGATGACTGCGTTAACCTTGGTTGAACGTACATCTTGGATTTCCTTTACGGTAATCTTGGCTGCACACGGCCCTATTCTATCGATTGTTTCAAGACTTGATGCAATAATTGCAGTCTCTACATTGTCCATGCTGCTTGGAATTAGAATTTCTCCATTCACTTTACCGCCGCTACTTTTTACTTCAACATCAACGTGGCCGATTCTTGCGGTTCGTTGTAGTTTGCGAAGTTCTAGTTCGTCACCAAGCAGACCTTCTGTCTGCCCCATGATCGCGCCAATAATGTCCTTGCGCTGGACGTTTCCGTTGACCTTTAGGTCTGCTTTAATGAGGTACTTCATGGCTTTGTTGGACTTTCCAGACCCGCCTTTGCTTCCTCCTGTGTTGTTTTTTCTTCCCATTGGAATCTCTCCTTGTTCTCGGCTTTAATCAATCCCTAATCGTTAGCCTTTCGGCACATTTTCAGGGTGACCACACGCCAAATTTGCGGCGTTTTATGGTCGTGAATCAGATTTGAACAATTACTCGCACCCCCCACCCCTTATTGAACCCTGTCTTTGAATAAAACGTAATTTGTCGATTTGTCGATGCATCAATGAGGTTCAAGTAAAGAAATGTATTCGCTTGTATGTGAGCGGCGAGAATATCGGGGCACTTGATGTGTTCAGGTCAACCACCGAAATTATGCTTCGGGATGGTGTTTTAACTCGCGAAGAGAAGCGCTTAATCATCAAACTAGCTAACGCACTAGGCCTTACTGCAGAGGAGCCGGCTGACGTTTATGCTGCAATGCGGCAAAATAGAGATACCGAACCTGGAAGAGATGTTTCTCCTAATGAACAGCGATTAGTTTACACTAGAGTTTTCGAAGTTGCTATTGTAAACGCCTCATTGTCCAAAGACGAATTTGCAGTATTGGCTCATCTAAGGGGTATATTCTGCATTGATGATGATGATCACTCAAGAATTGAAGCAGATTTGCGAGATATGATTCGTCAGAAAACCGAAGATGAAAATGTCGTAGATAAACTACTGGGAACTCTCAAAGATAGTGTCTCACTTGTTGGTAGTCTGTTCGATAGCGTTCGAACCAAGAGTGCTTGAGGTGGTATTGTGGCCGATGACCTCGAACGGTTATTCGACGAAGGTTTGCCCAAGGGCAGGAAATCGCTTGCATTCATCAAAAAGGCCTACGATTCTGGACCACAGGTTTTGGTCAATCGTTTGATCACTGACAAATTACTAGCCATGAGTGGCCTATCTTTCCACATAGGAACCGATGACCCGACGATGAGAAGAATCGCTTCTTGGTTGTTGACAGAGCACCAAGATAGGTGTGATGATTTGATTCAAAGGCTTTGGAAACGCTGTGGGAGAGAAGATGTCAAATTGATTGGCTTGCTAATAGCTAACATCGAAGGTGATGCGTGGGCAAAGATGCTACAAATAATCAACAAAGGAATACCGATTGATTTATTCTTAGAAATGGCTGAAGAAATCAAGCGCTCTGGAAGAGAAGTCCCCCCTGTTCAATTTTTTAATAACTGGCAATCATCCGATATTCAGAAACAAAATTGTATGTTAATAGCATCACTATCCATGAAACAAGAATATGTCGAGATGGTTCGTAATACTCCGCCAGGAGGAGAGTTGTTCGAACGTATTCGGCAGCGCTCCCTAGACGCGTGAGTTTTTGTTGCTCCTTTCACTAGGAGTGATATGGCAGACCGGTTTCTACCCGCAGACGATCCTGTGTTGGAAGATGTTCTCAATTGGACTGTTACAAGAGACGCTCAAGATATTCGGCGGCTATTAGAATGGTTGCCACAAGCCCGTTCTTCTAAAGAACGTAGGGCTTTACTTTCTAGAGTACATGAACTATTAGGAGAAGTTGAACTGTCATTAGATGGTTTAGATTCAATGCACTGAGGTGATTTTCTGTACACCGGAATAATTCTTGCCGGAGGTAATTCTTCTCGTATGGGTCAAGATAAATCTCTAATTAATTCTAATGTCAATCGTCTCGCCAGAGAAATGAATTCGTCCGGTTGCGAACGAATTATTGTGATGTGTGGGACTCTTGAAAGGGCGGAATTATTCGAGTTAGAATGTATTCCAGATCTGGCAGATTCTCTTGGAGAGTCTATTTTTGAATTGGTTTCTCGAATAGAAGGCCGGATTCAATTAGCACCTTGTGATGCATACTTAGCAGACTCAGAGTTATTCGATGGTATTCGCGGCGTTCCCGTAGATGATAACGGCGTTAGGCAGCCTCTTTTAGCTAATTTCGATTCGAACGAGATGGTGGTAAAATCAACCAAAATTTCAGAAATATTTGAGTCCTTTCCAACTTGTGACGGTGGATTGAAGGCTAGAAACACGAATACTCCTGAGGAGTTTATGGAGATTCAACGTTTCCTGAAGCAATAAGATCGATAACTTTAGGATATAGAATGTATTCCTTGAGTTTTACTTTTTCAGACAGTGAATTTTCATCATCTGTATGAAGAACTGTGACTTCTTGTTGCGCAATAATTGGTCCTGTGTCCATCCCACTGTCGACAAAATGAACAGTGCATCCCGACTTTGTTACGCCTGCTTTTATCGCATCCCTGTGAGCATGTGCCCCGGGAAATTCCGGTAACAAAGATGGGTGTATGTTCAACAAACGCCCCGCCCATGGTTTGACAAATGAAGGAGATAGAATTCTCATATATCCTGAAAGAATTATTGCCTCTATTCCATAATCAGCTAAGACCTCGTTAACTTCTTGTTCGTGCAATAATCTACGTTCATCTTTATTTTCGATATCAGGGAGTGGCACTACAACTGAAGTCACATCGTGCTTTTGCGCTTTTTCTAATCCTGCGATGCCCTCTCGGTCACTAATTACAACATTTGTCACGTGCAAACAATCCTTAGATTCCTGATGAAGTAACAACGCCTCCATCCCTGAACCTGAGCCCGAGATTAGAACCGCGAGGCGCAATGGGTCACTTGGAGTCCCCTCTCTAGGGAGAATCCATTCCTCTGTCATGTTACTGCGATAGCGAGCCCTGCAATATGCCTTCGGCTGAACAATGCTATCTTTGATAATGGTGATATGGTCCCCGCAACCATGGATGACCGCTTGGACAGTGTCGATGCGGTCGTCGAAAAATATGCTGTTATCAGCAGTCCTATCAAAAGTAGAATCTACATAGGGCTAGGGTCGGTATTCATCGCATTTGCGATAATTGGAATTTGGGTCCCGGGATGGCCTACTGTTTCCTGGGCAGTTCCAGCGGCATTCCTATTTTCTCTATCCAATGAAAAGTTGTTTAGATGGACTCTTACAAACAAGTACTTCGGTCCCGCTTTATTCGAATACTATGCAACAGGAAAGACACTTCCTCGGCATGTTAAGGCGGTAATCGTTGCAATGATTGCTCTAATGGTAAGTCTCTCGGCGTATTTTGTGTGGTATGTTTCCACAAAAGGAGATGGAGAATTGTTTGATCCCTCTTCGTGGAATGGGGCAGACCAACACGCATTCGGTTCAATCACTATACTTGCAGTGGGGTTATTGGGAATGTTGTATGTTGCCACTATGGTGAAATCACGGCGCTGAGTCTGTAACTGTAATGTTCATATTCACTCTTTTTGCAGTATCTTGAGCGCAGGTTGTGTCTACATCTGGAACTACACCATGAATTATGCAGCGTATAGCGCCTAATACGAAAAATGCAGCCATTTTCCAAGCACCAAATAGGTGAGAGAAATATCCCTTGTCGATTTCTTTTAGATGACCCATAATTGAATCTGTGGTTCTTTACTTAACAAACATCCGGTTAATGTCGGAACAACCGATGGCTTGTAAATAGCATTGAAATGCCCCG
>JAACDL010000074.1 GCA_009936765.1 Methanobacteriota archaeon | reverse complement strand
GTTACGTGTTACGAATCCAAACAGAATCCAAGAGAATACCGGTATTCCACCAAACATTCCGATTAAGTCCCATGCACCAAGTCCAATCTCAGTTCCCGGAATCACCATCTCGAAACTGTCTACAGGGGTGTCATTTGGGTCAAGAGGGTCTGTACCTTCTCTTCCTTCATCTGCATCGGTCCAACCGTCATTATCGTCATCAGCATCACCATTGTCACCGACTCCGTCTCCATCAGAGTCTAAGCACTCCAATGGGTTTTCGTCAAACGCATCATCATCATCCAGACATCCATCAGCATCTAAGTCTCCTGGAGAAGCAAGACGAGGAAGTATGTCGATTGTATCATTAAATCCATCATTATCGAAGTCGTTCAGATATGGATCAGCTTCAGTACCATTCAGGTTGTCTCCTAAACCATCTTCATCGTCATCAATCCATTGAGTAGGATTGTCAGGGAACAGGTCATACAGCCTGCCTGCGGGATTGTCTCCGAACCCGTCACCGTCAGCATCAGACCACTGAGTAGCATCGGTAGGGAAGGCATCAGGGTTGGTTCCGTTTGGATTATCTCCATATCCGTCACCGTCAATGTCGCCCCACTGTGTAGCATCATCAGGGAACTTGTCAGCTCCAATACCCATCGGGTTGTCGCCCATCCCGTCTCCATCTCTGTCAACAGTTTGAGTAGGGTCGTAAGGGAAAGCATCGGCCTGGTCATCAATACCATCACGGTCAGAATCAGCATATCGGCTCGCATCATTTGGATATGCATCCCCTAAGTTTCCATTAGAATTGTCTCCATAGCCATCACCATCACTATCGGTTTGCTGAGTTGGGTCGAATGGGAATTCGTCTAAGTGGTTAGGGACAGTATCGTTATCTGTATCGAGGTATTCTTCTGCATCATTAGGGAAATCATCTTCTGCATCTGATCAACCATCTCCGTCAGTATCTAAGCAGCCATATCTGTCAATTGTAGAATTACCGTAGATTGTTGGACAAGAATCTCCAGCATTACCGAATTCTTCGTCACCATAGGTGTCGCCATCTGTATCGTATTGCTGAGTAGCATCTAGTGGGAATGCGTCTGAGTTATCTCCGACTTCGTCTCCATCCATATCTGACCATTCTGTGGAGTCATTCTTGAACGGATCTAAGATGTCTGGGCGGCCATCTCCGTCTGTATCAGGGCAGCCTTTCTCGAATTCAAAGGTGGAGTTGCCTGGGATTCTTGAGCAATAATCTTCGTAATCTTCGACTCCATCATTGTCGTCATCAAAATCTTCCAGTGCATCCATACAACCGTCTGAATCTAAATCAGTTAGATTAGTGGATGACCAACCAACCATTCCTTTGGGACAACTATCGATTGTATCATTCAGTGTATCATCATCGTCATCATCATCTTCATCACTATCTCGACAACCATCAGAATCATGGTCGAAAGCAGCAATCGATTCAAATCCTAGAGGTGAGAACTGACATTTGTCATTAATGTCAATGATATAATCACCGTCATCATCATCATCATTGATGTCTGCTTGTTGGTCGAAGTCGTAATCACTTGCCAACCTTGCAATGAAGCCATCTTCGCCACTATTTCCTCTATTTTGAATTTCTATTTCTCCGTAAACAGTAGACCCAACATTTACTCTTCCAGTCAAGTAGGCATTCCCACCTCTATCAGAATATACCGAAGTTGGATGATCTGACTGACCAGAACCAGCTGCTATAGCAAATTGCCATGAACCTGAGCCGTCAATCTTTGCAAAGTAGATGTCCGCTCCTCCAGAAGCAGGCAGTAACTGAATTTGTCCTATCTGAGCAGGGGATGAAAAAATCCCTGTTATCAATGCATTATCATGAACATCAGCAGCAACAGATAATGCTGAACTTGTACAACTACAACCAATCCCTTTCAACCAAATCCACGAACCATTAGATGTCAACTTTGCGACAAAGCCATTTTCTTGACCTCCTGCACTAAGAACTGTATTGTTTGCTTCAATATCTCCATAGTGTGAACCTACAATGAATATGTCATTGTTGGTGTCTGTATCGATTGAAAAACCATGATTATCGTTGTCTGAATAATCCCATGTTGTGGCCCAATTCCAGTTTCCAGTAATGTCAATTTTTGCGATAAATGATACTCTATGGTTGTTATTGGAATAATCTGAATGAACATTGTAATTTCCAAAATCATATGATGTAAATATTGCACCATATTGCGTATCAGACCATAGAGATTCGAAGTCACCTGTTATTACTACATCACCATTGGAATCCACCGCCAATTCATTGAATGTCATTTGATGAGTACCCACATTTGATGGGTCTGTATGGTTATCTGCCCCTATTGTGACGTACGTTGACCACAACACACTCCCGTCACTATCAATTAAACGGGCAAATGGACTTTCTGCATTCCATCCGGTCTTAGGATTTGGATTTACGCCGGCAAGTATGATTTTATCTTGTGAAATTATTCCTACTGATGTGATTCTTGTATCAGCATAATCTTCAACCCATTGCCATTCACCTAGTGAATTTATTTTTGCGACAAACCCATGTTCATTTGATGAAGGATTGACCGGTATAACACTAGAATTGGTACTGTTAAAGTTGTAGGTTTTAGGACTATTACCTCCATATAAGTATCCTGTAGCATACAAATTACCTTGCAGGTCATGTGCAATCGATGTAGCAACAGGAGGGCCGCCAAAATGTCCTGATTGTGAAGTAGTAACATCTGAAAGCCAATCACATTGACCATTTGGGTTGAGTTTCATTACAAACAAAACTAAATCTCTAGGGAATTCACAAGGGCCCACGCTGAAGTTTGAATCTAATTCAACTGTACTTCCGAAAACGTAAACCATCCCATTGTGATCCACTGTGACATCACTGAAAACAATGTCATCACTGTTGCGCCCAAATTGCTCAACCCATTCCCATGCTAATGCTCCATCTGGAATTGCTGAGAGATTGATTGGAGGAAGTTGATTTTGATTGGTGGTCTGCCAGGGGTAGTCCAGGTGGCTGGTTTCGTTGAATACGGT
>JAACDL010000012.1 GCA_009936765.1 Methanobacteriota archaeon | reverse complement strand
TTCGTATATGCAATACTTCACAGAGATGCAGCGAAGGCTACAACAGCGTCGTAGTCAGGCTCTACACCAGGGTTTTCTGCAACCCAGCGATGCTGTACTATGCCAGCCTTGTCGATTACAATAACCACTCTGTTCGCACAAACATAGCCATCAATCCCACCAAGTCCTACAAATGCAGCATCGTAACTGCTGACCACTTCTCGGTCTAGATCTGAAAGTAAATCGAATTCAAGGTTGTATTTTCGAGCAAACTCAGCATTAGCCCAAGGGGAGTCTACACTGATTCCGAAAACGGTTGTATTGCTATCGTTTAGCTTTGCAAGGTTGTCCTGGAAAGCACACATCTCTTTGTCACAAACGCCAGTAAAAGCACCTGGATAAAATGCCAGGAGGACGGTTTGACCAATGTAATCTGCTAGTGTTACGTCACTCTTTCCAGTATTTTTCAAGGTGAACGCAGGGGCTGTATCTCCAATTTTAACCATGAAGCGCCCAATAATCGCCGGCTTATATTCGTTTGGTTGAACCAGTTAGATTCAAGCAGCATCAAATCTGTCAGCGTTCATGACCTTGTTCCATGCTATGATGAAGTCAGCAACGAACTTGTCTTTGCTGTCATCTTGTGCATAAACTTCAGCAATTGCACGTAGTTGTGAATTGCTTCCGAATACTAGGTCATACCTTGTAGCGCTGCGAACCTTCTCACCAGTTGAACGGTCATGAGCATCGTAAGAGTTGCTTCCAGTTGGTGTCCACTTGACACTCATGTCAATCAGAGTGTTGAACCATTCATTGGATAGGGTGGACCCATCTGCAAATAGTCCTCTATCATCAGAAGATACTCCAAGTGATCTCATTCCACCTACTAGTACGGTCATTTCAGGAGCGGTTAATCCTAGGAGTTGAGCTCTGTCAAGCATCATTTCTTCAGGACTTACCGAGTAGTTCTTCTGCAGGAAGTTTCTGAATCCACATGAACGAGGCTCAAGAACTGCGAATGAATCAGCATCGGTTTGTTCATCGGTTGCATCTCCACGACCTGGCATGAATGGTACTTCAGCACCACTAGCCATCTCGATACCAACATGTCCTGCTAGTACTATTGTATCTGCAATACTCGCTCCATGTGCTTCTGCAATTCCAGTTAGGGTTGCAAGAACTTTGGAAAGTTGTTCTGGCTTGTTTGCTTGCCAATCCTTCTGAGGTGCAAGTCTGATACGAGCACCATTTGCTCCACCACGGTTGTCAGAACCACGGTAAGTCGATGCACTTGCCCATGCGGTTTCAACCATTTCGCTGATCGATAATCCACTGGACTTGATGGCGCCCTTTACAGCATTGACATCGTAAGATGTGCTTCCTGCTGGAACAGGGTCTTGCCAAATCAATTCTTCACTAGGAACATCAGGACCTAAGTAACGTGCTTTTGGCCCCATGTCACGGTGAAGTAGTTTGAACCAAGCACGTGCGAATGCATCTGCGAAAACCTCAGGGTTCTCGTGGAAATGCTTGGATATCTTTCTGTATTCCGGGTCACGAATCATTGCCATATCAGCAGTGGTCATCATTGTTGGAACCTTCATTGAGGAATCTTCAGCATCTGGTGCCATGTCTTCTCTGTCAGGGTTAGCAGGTGTCCACTGGTTTGCTCCAGCAGGACTCTTTTCTAGAACCCAGGAATCTTCGTACTTGAATAGAAGGTCAAAGTAACCATTGTCCCACTGAATCGGGTTAGCAGTCCATGCTCCTTCTATACCGCTAGTGATTGTGTCACGTCCCTTACCAGAGCCGTGTGTGCTAATCCATCCAAATCCTTGTTCTTCAATAGAAGAGCCTTCAGGTTCTGTGCCAACTAGCCCAGCATCGCCTGCACCGTGTGCTTTACCGAAGGTGTGTCCACCAGCGGTTAGAGCAACAGTTTCAGCATCATCCATTGCCATTCTAGCAAAGGTTTCTCTGATATCTTGAGCGCTTAGAAGTGGGTCAGGATTACTATTAGGTCCTTCA
>JAACDL010000073.1 GCA_009936765.1 Methanobacteriota archaeon | reverse complement strand
GTGATGGGTGATGTAAAACGTATTGTGCATACTTCTTCAGTTGCTGCTATTCGTTCATCTAAATTCGAAAATGGTAAGGTTTTCACGAATTCTGATTGGTGTGAAGATGCAACCGCTAGTTACAATGCGTATGGGTTTGCAAAGGCTGAAGCGGAGAAGAAAATAAGGAAGTGGGCTGAAGGAAAGGATTTGAGGTTAGTGACAATACACCCGTCTATTGTTTTTGGACCAATCATTCACAGAAGACATATGAACGGCTCTATGTCATATCTGAAGCATTTCGTAAAAGGGCCTCCTTTTGTTCTAGACATTCACATAAATTTTGTAGATGTTAGAGATGTTGCTAAAGCGCACGTAAATGCCCTTGATGAAGGAGAAGATAGAGGGCGTTACATTATTCACAAAAGGGGCATGTGGATGAAAGAGATAGGTAAAGAATTGAGCTCGAAATTACCACGGAAATTTGCTACCCGCAGATTGCCTAGGATGTTCGCATATATTCTAGCCCTATTCCATCCCAAACTTTCAGTTAAACAATTGAAGGGGACTCTTGGAACACATGTTGGCTATGATGTTGGAGATGCATTTGGAGCGCTGTCACTTCCAAATTACACTGTTGGAGATACGTTGGTTGACTCTGTAAACTCCATACAGGCGCAAGATTGACACGGCCCCTCACATTGCCCCTTATGATGGCGAGCGAAATATGGGGAGAGCGTTGGGCTAGTTCGACATCAGATATCGCTCGTAGATACATGGAAGTTGCTTCCCGTAAACAGAGTCTAGTTTGTCTTGCCGCAGATAGAAGAACCATGGCTGGTTTATTCGAATTAATCGATTCTGTCGGCCCCTACTTAGCCGCATTGAAGACTCATGTTGATTTGGTTGATGATTGGACACCAGAATCTTGGTCCGATTTTTGTGAAAAGGCAAGAGATGCTGATTTATTGATATTTGAAGACCGAAAGTTTGCAGATATTGGTAAAATAAGCAGAGACCAAATGGCTGGAGTTTACGATATACGTAGTTGGAGTGATTTGGTAACGGCGCATTTGATCAGTGGCCCTGACATTGTTGATGGGTTACAGTCTGGATGGGATGATGTGGGTAGAAGTGGCGGTGTGTTGCTTCTAGCGCAGATGTCGAGTCGTGGAAATTTACTAAATCCAAATTATACTGACGAAGTTGTTGCAAAAGGAAAAAGCCATCCTGGAGTATTCGGATTTATTGGAAATGGTTCTAGCCCAGAAGAACTCATTGAGCTGAGATTGAAGGTTGGTTCTGAGAAGTTGATTTGGACCCCTGGTGTGAATCTTGTTGTAGGGGATGGAGAAATGGGTCAGAGATATGGCCACCCTCGTGATGCTGTGTTAGCTGGTTCTGATTGTATAATAGTCGGAAGTGGTATACATCGTTCAGATAATCCAACAGAATCTGCAAAGGAGTACGCTCAATCTTCTTGGAATGCACTACTTGAGAGGGAATCATGAGTTCTGTTGCTACGTTCATAATTTCCATTCCCTTTGCTATTGGCATTGGAGTTTTTGTTTGGTATGTTTGGAATAGTAATCGGAAATTAGATTCTAGAATTGCTGCTGGTGATATGGCTTTACTAACATCCCCTAATTACAAGATTTCAGAAGTTATTCATGCCCCGGAGGGAAGTAGGGTTGAGAAGGTTGTAATTCAACAACTGCCTATCGATTCGTCTCAATATATCAGGCAGTTGTTGCCTGATGGAAGGGTTGCATTAATTCCCGTGGCTGCTAATCAACAAGTCACAACAGATTATTCGACCATGCATAATAACCAGCAGCCCCCAGGGCAGTGAACAATAGTAGGACTACGAAGAGTCTCTTTCCCTTGCTTGATTTCTTTCTTCTTCGAATTGGTTCTGTTGTAGGTGATACGTTGATTGGGATTACCGGAAGTGGTGTTGGGGTTAGTGCTGGTGTTGCTACTTCATCTGCCTCAACTTCGATCACATCTTCAACCGGATGTATTGTGTCTAAATCCTCTAAACCCGGTGCTTCCGGGATTGGACCTAGTACTAAATCCCAAATTGAATCGATTGCGCTTGCAGTAATCGGCTTTTCGACCCAGCCAATTGCCCCCGCTGAATGAGTTGCATCTTGAGCTAGTTGCGCTTGGCGTTTAGGTGCAGAGAATAATATTCGGCATTCGTCGCCGTGTTCTCTCATTTCTAATGCGGCCAGATGGCCGTCCATTGAAGGAATATCTAGTGCTAGAACTACGAGTTCTGGATCTAATCGGATATACTCGTCTACAGCCCTGTCTCCATCCTCGCAAGTAACGACGTTGAACTCCCTCTGGCGAAATATATTGGATAGCCGATGAAGGGACATTTGGTTGTTGTCAACAATCAGCACGGTGGGTGCTTCCTCGTCTTCAACATTGGTAACTCGAACCATGGCTAACGTGTCTGTGAGATACTACCTACTGATGAAACAACCGCTTAAATTTAGATTTAGAAGTCATTCTTCTTCATCTGAGATAATTTCCGACGGTCCATCTTTGGGATTTGTAAATGTTTCACGAACTGCTTCTGATTCTGCAACTTGGTTTTCTAACTCTCTTTGTCTAGCTGGTGCCTTAACGAACTGAAGTTGTAGTTCGGATACAATTCCGTTTAGCATAGTATTCTCTTTGTTGGTTAGATTGCCTTTCATTTTGGTTTTGAACATGTTGAGTGTGTCAATCGCTGCCTTGGTTTCGCCTAAATTGTAGTGGATCTTGCCTTCACTGTCTTGCAACATACCCATATGCATCATAGCGCTTCTTTGGAGCATATGTATTAATTGGAATAAGTGGGTGCTATCTTCGTCATCAAAAAATTCTGCTGCCAATTAATTCACCTCACTCGAATAGTTGTTGTAAAAGCCAGTCTGGGTCAAACTGTATTAGGTCGTCGTATTCTTGTCCAACGCCACATAAAACGATTGGTCGGCCCGTTGCATGAGCAATAGAAAGCCCCGCTCCACCCTTCGCATCAGTATCCAGTTTTGTCAGAACCGCTCCGTCAAATTTGAGCATTTCTTGGAAGTTTTTGGCCTGGTCGACTGCATCGTTACCGGCCAGTGCATCGCCAACGAATAGTGTTAGGTGGGGATTTGCAACTCTTCTGACTTTTTCCAATTCCGCCATTAAATTAGATTTGTTTTGCATTCTTCCTGCCGTATCAACTAATACTACATCAATTCCTTTTGCTTTGGCCGAATCGACTGCATCTCTTGCTATTGCTGCAGAATCTCCTCCGCGTTGAGAAGAGATACAACGAATGTCTAGCCTCTCACAGTGAGTTTCTAGTTGTTCGATTGCTCCTGCTCTAAAGGTGTCTCCTGCTGCAGCGATTACTGAATGTCCTCGCTGTTTTAGAAGATGAGCTATCTTCGCCACAGTAGTTGTTTTTCCTGTGCCATTTACGCCAACAAACATGATTACTACAGGAGTGTCTTTCTTGTCGATAAAACTCTGGATACTCTCGTAGAAATCCCAGTAGCCTGATTTCAGAATTCCCCTTAGTGCCCTCTTCAGACTTGCTTCGAGAACTTTAGCTACATCTGCACCTTTACGTAATCTCTGTCCGATGAGGTTCTTTCGAAGAGCATTCATTACTGCAGACACAGCATCTGAAGAGATATCGGATTCGAGCATGATCCATTCCAACTCTTCCATTAAATTGCTTAGTGCGTCACTATCCTTGATTACACGGCCGCCCGCTTCTACAACACCACCACCTAAATCGATGGTTATGCCGTCTTCATCAGTAGAACCTATGCCACCAGTAGGTGCTGATTTAACTTCAACTAATTGCCGACCAGTGGTGGTTCTCATCATGTGAAGGTCTACGTTTGAACCTGC
>JAACDL010000072.1 GCA_009936765.1 Methanobacteriota archaeon | reverse complement strand
AATTCTTACTGGACAGAAAGATCATTCATTGACAGAGTTGTTGACAATTACAATGGCTCAGTCTACATAATTCAAGGAATGCAAGATTGGAATGTAGACCCACACATGGCATTCCCAATTCATCAAATTGTGGCCGATGCAGGAATTGAAATCAAGACTCTAGCGGGTCAGTGGGCTCACGATTATCCAGACCGTGTTTCTGGACATAGTTCACAATCTCCTGGCAGAGGTGCTGAAGCATATCCTTACACACTAAGGTGGGATTGGGCTGATGAGATGCTATACTGGTTCGATTGGTATCTGAAAGGAGAAGGAGATGCACCAACACTTGGAGTTGAGATGCAAGACAACCGTGGCGGGTGGAGATTTGAGAACACATGGCCATCTGAAGATACTGAATATCTCTCGATAGAAGTCGATACAATGAACCCGACTAGTGGGTCTATGATTCCTGCAGTAACAGGAGAGATAACTTTCTCATATGGGCCTTTTGAAACCGATACTTACATCGCTGGAATGCCTACAATTCATGTATCCACAACTCCACATACCACTAACAGCGGCCACATTTTCATCGAAATGACCGATGATTCAGGAATGCATCTTGGCCATGCAGTTATGGATTTAAGATTCCATGCTGGAGGTCGCGATGGAGTAGAAGTATTACCTGCATTTTCAACAGTTGTTGCACAGATGGAATTTATGCCTATGGATGTGTTCCTGGCAGCTGGCGAATCTATCGATTTCAAAGTCACTCAGACAGGTGAAGATTACGTGCCTAGCCCAGCCGCATCAGGAGATTATTCAATCAACTGGGCTGCATCTACTTTGACACTACCAATTGTGGAAAGGACTTGCGAGGATCTATTCCAAGTTGCTATGATTGAATACAATGAAGGGGCAAGAGTCTGTTAATCAGAATCTTCCTAGTATCGACTTGAATACGTCTTTAGCATCTCCTTGGGATCTTTCGACAAGTCTTCTTACAATCAATTCTGGTGTTGAGCGAGCAAGATGATTTCTTCTTGGAGTCCGGTCAACAATCAATTCTAGATTCTCATCCAAGCCTCTCGCTTCAATACCATCTGTTCTTAGTTCTCGACCAGCGGCTTCGATTATTGCTGGAGCCAAATGGGTAACTAAGAGCATACAAGTCCCTTTGTGAGACTCTGCTGCTTCTAGCATCCCTGCGATGATTCTAGCACCTGCTCCAGGTTCAGTAATCGCTTCAAGCTCATCTGCAAGAATTAGTTTTGAATCAGTGTTAGATACTACTTGAGCAAGTTGCAATAATGTCTGTTCAAGGGCACCTGCTGATTGTGTACCTCCTGCTTTGGCAAGAACGTGTAGTGACTCAATCCTACCTACCTTAGCTGACTTAGCAGGCACAGGTAGGCCCATGTGTGCTAAAATTGTGCAATGGGCGAGTAATTCGAGCATAGTGGTCTTTCCACCACTATTTGCACCAGTAAGTAATGCAATTGACTGCCTGTCGTCTTTACCTGCACATAATCCAAGTCCGTAGTCAACAGGATCAGCAACTCCGTCAATGAGTAAATGTCTGCCATCTTTGATAGCTATACCGTGGTCACACATTTCTGGCATCGTGGCATCAACTTGCTTAGCCCATCTCCCAATAGTGAGCCATTGGTCAAGTTCAACCAATCTCCTAAGGGATTTCTCACAACGAGATTTCAGAGGCGCTAATCTTCTAGCGAGGGATACTAAACGTTCTGACTGAGTAGTTTTCCATAGGTCTTCTAATTGGGAATCGATTCCATCTAAGGTTGAGCGGTCTACTTTTGTTGGCCACTCGGCCTTGAAAATAGTTCTTGGACATCTAACTCCAACTTTGGAGAGTAGAGATGAGATTTCGTTTGTAGCGTTTTCGATTGCTTCCTGGATAGCATCACTAGTTTGCTTTGCCAACTTACGTTGAAGCGATGCTGCATCTGCCAGAGCTTCAAGCATATCTGATCCCGATAAATCGAGTTTGACATTTTGCATAGCATTGTCAACCTCTTCATGAATTCTCTTTTCCAATTCTTTTGCTTTAGGCCATAATTTATCTCGAACATCAGCAATGGCGTCAGCATCTGCTTCGTTTGATAATTCATCTAGTAAATCTCTCAATACTGGCATTCTTATATCATCGAAGTGAGAAAAGAAACCATCTCCCTGCGGAAGGTTTGTCAATAATTCAAGTGACTCTTTGTTGTGTTCAAACCAACCAACACACTTCTCTGGAAGAATCATGTCGATGGATGAGTCCTCCGGCAGAACAAGCCATCCTTCAGGTGTTTGTGCAGGTCCATCTTGTCCAACCCATGTTACAGATTTGAATACCTTGTAATCTTTCCATGTTTCCTGCTCCGAGGGAGATAAGACCCTACAGAAGCGCTTCAATTCTGCGATTGGGTTCTTTGAAACAACTACTCTGTCGTAACTGCCTTCGACCTCGGAAGGAATACGTAATCCTTCTATGACATAGTCGCAAACCATCGCTTGGCTAACCAGTTTTCTTCTGGAAGAAATATCTTTGACGGGCATTAAGTTCCTTAATCTTGAACGTGTTGAAGAGTTGACTGCATGAGATGAAATCGAAGTTACAAGTTCTTTGTGAAGTCTTACAGATTCTGGAGTCGCCAAGAAGTCTTCAATCCCGTTTAGAGATCTTGCTAGACTATCCGCTCTCTTCAGAGATACTCCTTCGACCTCTGCAATAATTTCAGTTTGACCATCTGCTAGTAATTGCAGGACCTTATCTTCAGTACCAAAGTGATCTGTTAATTTCCTTGCTAAACCAGCACCCACCCCGGGTAAAGCTTTCAGAACCATAGTCAAAATCGCTTGTCAAGAGGTTTTGAAGATACGGGTCGCCTAACCCTTCACTTTCACATTTGATTTACTGGTCCGTAAACTGGCATCTCAACTTCAACAGCGAATAGTGGGTCTGGATCACTTGAGTCATGGTATGCGACAACAACTCCACCATCGTTCAGGATAGCCAGTGAAGCGAAATCGAATCTGATGTCTGCACCTGCTCCACTCGTAGAATCTAAATCGCCAAGTCCAATGTAAGTTATTGTGTCAGGTGCCATCGACTCTGAATATTCTCTGACATGGAATAGCACATCAACATCAGGGCCTTCAGCGGATTGATATCTTACGTTTAGTACGAACAAGTCTAATTCTCCATTTGCCTGGAATTCCCATTCTTCAATCTGTGCCCATTTTTCATCAGAGTAATTCTGAGTGGCCCAAGTT
>JAACDL010000071.1 GCA_009936765.1 Methanobacteriota archaeon | reverse complement strand
GTCCTCTCTTGTGCACTTAATGTCTGACTTGGACCTGCAGTTGTTGTGTGAACTTGACTACCGTCTGCATCATCGACAACTGTCATGTGGAAAGTGTAGTCTCCCTGTAGAACACCGTTCGTAGCAGATAGAGACCAATCGTGCATCTTTGCGCTATCGATTGGTAGTACACAATCTAGGACAACGTCATCAAGGCATGAAATCTGATCTGGCTTACCCAGAGTAATATCAACACTTTCAACAGAGAAAATCACTCTCGCTAAGTTGTTAGCAAGTGAGATTTCTTCAAACCCATACCAAGGTGTTCCTTGGGAGGTGTTGTCGAACTGCGATTCTACTTCAATCTTGTAAACTCCAGAAACGAAGTCGTGGTTAGATATTGCGATTGTGCGGTTCTCTTCTGCATCTAGGTCAACAATTGTTGTACTGTAGGTTGCATCTTGGCTGAAAGTAAATTCTTCCAGAGAGATATTATCGAAAGCAACTCCACGTACCCCGTCATTCTGACCATTGTGTCCGTCGTCGTTAGACTGGAACTCGAAATTGAGGTCAACTACTGAACCCGCCAGACTCATACATTCATCAGTCCAAAGGCTAGAATCTGCTGAAGTTGTGTTAACAACGTAAAGGTGTGTCAAGTCTATACTTCGACTCTGAACTAAGCCGTCAGTGTTGAAGAATACATTGTAATTACCTGAGCCACCGTTGACGTTTTGTGGGTCTCCGATACCAGAGATTTCTGATTGGTCCAATGTTGTCTCATTGACTGGGTCAATGAATCCATTTCCATCCTCATCAACAATACAGAAGCCGTCTTCGTTGTAGTCAATCCACTGTCCGTAGATGACTCCATCGTAATCAGTTCCTCCTTTGTTCCAATCTACTGTCAATGCAGCATAGTCATTCACAGATGTTGTCTGTCCAGATTGTAGTATATCGAACCATGTTTCTGCGTAATATTCGAAGTTGAGAGCAACATAATCTCCAGACATGTTGGTCAAATCGATTCCAGGGATAGTTAGAGTTTCATTCTCCCATACGTCTCCGAAACTGTTTGGTGTGTCACATGGGTGACCGAACCAATATGCGTGAGAGCCGAATAACTTCTCTGCACAGGTAGAATCGTAAACGATTCCACCGTTAGCATTGCTGTCGTCAGTGTATCTGAATCCAGCTACTCCACCTTCGAATCCTTCTTCACAAACCACTAGAGGTGATCCACAATAGACATCAGTAGGTAGGGCACTGTACACCTTTGCTTCAATATCGAAAGTAACATTTGTATTTCCAAGATGTTCAACAAGAACTTCGATTGGGAAGTTACCTTCAGCATACAAACTACCTGGTTTGAATGATTCGATTCCTAAGACAGCAGGGTCAAAGATATTGAATGCTGTAATGTAGCCAACAATCTCATCATTTGCAGGTTGTTCATCCTGAGCGAAATTCAGTTCTGCCGAAATTCTGTAAGTTGTTCCATTAACGAAATCTGCAGATATCGTTGTTGTGTAATCTTCGTTTGGAGCAAGGTTGTTCATGTTAATGGTCGATTGTTGGTTTTGAACGTTAGATGTGAACGCAGTGTTCTGCTTCCAGATTGTTACATTGTCGATTGCGAATCCGTCGCGTCCAGACCAAAGGGTTTCATTTGAACCAAGGGATCCTTCCCATCCAGACTTGAATCTGAAACGGATATCAACAGTTTCTCCAGAGAAGCGAGATAAATCGAATGAACCAAGGTCTTCTTCAGTGAAGTTACCCCATCCGTACTGAGTACCAGGAATTGCTCCGCCATATCGGTATATTGCAGCGTCAAGGCCTGTGTTCTGTTGGCTGTCAAGTCGGCCGTTATCATAACCGCCCCAGTAACTGGTCTGAGAGTGACACTGGTTTGAGAAGTAAGCGCTCGTTGGACAAGAAATTGTCACCCATCCTAAGTCTTCAGAGAATACTTCAATCATTGCTGCATCATCCCAGACTTCAGCAAGAACGTATCCATTTTGGTCTTGAGTGTATAGATCTGCTAGACCCAAGTGCCTGAATATTTCAATACTCATGTATGCACGGTCTGCACCGGTCAAGTCAACATCATTCAGGACAAGTCCTTCATCCCAGTTAGGTTCGTAACCTGA
The DNA here is from genome assembly GCA_009936765.1 of Methanobacteriota archaeon. Lineage (GTDB taxonomy): Archaea > Thermoplasmatota > Poseidoniia > Poseidoniales > Poseidoniaceae > MGIIa-K1. The sequence goes on along the minus strand of JAACDL010000071.1, from coordinate 6,982 downwards.
CCATGTATCTCCACTGGAGTTGGTCTTCATTACACCAGACCACATGAAATCTGTTGGGTTGTTTGCGTTAGCAGATTCTGATGCGGCATTGTTACCAGATGTGTGGCCTACTGTGCTGTTAGCAGCAACTTCTTCGTGCCAGTGACTTACACCGTGGTATGCTTCAGTAGTCCAACCGCAACCAGTTCCACATCCAGATGTGTCCTCTGGATTGTCCCAGTCCATTGCATAGACTGTGACGTTGGTAGATGCTGTTTCGTCTACTTCCTTGATTTCGACATCTAGTGTAGCTTGCCCATTCAGAACATCCATTCCTGTGTTTGTTACAGTGACTTCAACTTCACGGTTACCTTCACCAAGAGCGCCGATGTATGCATCGGTTGGGGAAATATCAATTCCAGATACCGCAAGATCCTTGTTGTCCATTTCGATAACAACGATTCGGTCATATGAGCCGTCCCATCCGAAGTTGTCATCATAGGTGAACTGGTCGTAAGAGCCGTGGCCGACGATTAGGTCAGGGGCACTGTTAGGTCCACCAATCACTTGTCCGATTGCAACTGTTGTAGGCCTCATAGCACCAAAGTACTCTAGAGGATTCATGTGTCCACCGTTACCATTTGAAAGCGTAACTTGAACGCTAGTTGGCAGGTTCAGATAATAGTTGGTAGTTGTGTCACCAGTAGAGGATGTAGAGTTGGATTGCTTGAACTTAGCAGCGTGAATGAAATCTGGTTCCCCGTCACCATTCAATTCTCCAACAGTTACTTCCCAAGCAATGTAAGGCCCGAAATATACAGTCTTTGAATTACTGTATGTGTGTGTAGATTGAGTGATTGTTGCATAGGTGACGTTCTCTGTGTTTTCATCGTTGATTGCTACAACATCAATAATTCCGTCGTCATCAATATCCGCGATGTCAAATCCACCGAAATCAGGTCCAAGAGCGTGTACGTGAAGACCTGCTCCACCGGTTGGGCTCCATGTCACTGTAGCAGGGAATGAGTTAGTCAAACAGTTGAATTCCACAACTGTAACGTTGTCAGACTTTCCTGGGTTGGTTGCCGCCCCAGTAAGATAGTCTACACCTTGATTGCGAACTAACCACATGTCTACGTCATCACAATTTCCACTAACTGGGTTTGTTTGACTAGGTTCTCCCCAATCTCCCAATTCCAGTTCTGTGTAAGAGTTCTGAGTTGAGTCGCCTAGGCTGGTAATCTGCCCCTGAGTGCTTGAGGTGATTGGGCCCATGTAAGTGACTGTGCGCTGATTCTTAAGATCGGCTAGCAATTCTAGAGTGACGATGTCGTCGTTGTCGTCATCGTTCAAATCTGCTACTGCAAGATCCCACATCCAAACAACATCGAACTGCTGTCCGATTGAGAATGTGTCAACACTACATCCATCGTTTTCTATGATTGTAACGTTACCTGGCTTGTCAACGACGATTGCACCGGATGCATCCTGCTTCAAAGGCCTGTTACGAGCATAAATTACGATGTCGATTGCGTCGTCTCCGGTGAATTCACCGACTTCGACTTGCTGAGTGTTGGAATGATCTTCGAAATCCGCATCCTGGTTCGCATTGGCCGATGTCCAAATATCAGAACGCTTCTGGAATTGTCCATTTTCGTTCCACAATACAGTTATTTTCGTACTACGGTCATTGGCTGTTACGATATCTAGGTCTCCGTCACAATCGAAGTCTCCAAGAGCAACATCTACAGGGTCTGTGTCTGTTGTGTATGTTCTTGAAGTCGATGCAGAAACAAGGTTCGCGGCAGTCGTTGAAAGTAGCATTACTAAGACAAGGAGTAGCGCTCTAGCGCGTCCGTCTTTATTCATAGTCTTCCAAAGCATCATCATCACTCGCTTCTTCGGAGTTCAATTACCACTTTAATTCCTTTGGGAAGGTGTGTTTTCTAAAATAGAGAAATAGCCCCGCAGTACAACGGATAGCCGAATTACGCTGAAACTGATAAATTAAATCATAGTCCAGAAGATAACCAAGCAGGAGAAGGTCCCCATCCGGTAGCATCTCCACCGTGGACTTTCACTATTTTTCCTGCTCTAAACATACTCTCCAGAAATAATTCAAGTTCTAGACCTTCCCTGTCTCCAAGGTAATCGCTTGCAGCGAGTGCGATGGTTTCTGTTGAAATTGCAGTTACGCCGTATTTCCTAACAACAATTCGCAATAATTCCTTCAACCAAGATTCTGCCATTGGATCTTTTACCATAGGGCCTTGAGCAGGATGCGGTTCCTCAAGTTCATCCAATTGTTCTCTTAACTCGTCAGAGTTAGGGCGAACGGGATTTTCAAGACCGACCTCGATTAATTTGGCAGTTAGATCGAGTTGCCCAATAGGTCTACGAATGATTGGAATTCGAGAAGGGTCTGGCTCCGGACCCATATCTTTTGGTTTACCCGAAGGCATTACATCAGAATCACTAGCTATTCCTGAATTAGAAATCTTGGTGCTGTCAACTGCCATAGGCATCATCCAACCGACCTTCCTTAGGCCAAGTTCAGCAACAATGCCTCTTACCCAATCAGCGTCCCCTTCAAGCAAGACATCTATGTCTTCTTCCTCACTGCGGAAGCGATAGCGAACGTATCCTCTCAACTCCTGCATGTATTCACCCTAATGGTGGTGGGAAATCAACCCACCGGTCTTATTGTGCCAGATTCCTCAGCACTGTGTGGAGGATTCCTCCGTTTCGATAATAATCAACTTCAACTGGAGTATCCAAGCGCACATCTGCAACGAAACTAACGCTACTACCATCTGATTTGTTAGCAGTAATTGTCAATTCTTGTAGAGCCTTGACGTCGTCAGTAACGGGTATGTCGAAGGATTCTGTTCCATCAAGACCTAAGAAATCGGCATCTTCACCGTCCTTGAAAGTCAACGGAAGGACACCCATACCAACTAGGTTAGAGCGATGAATCCTTTCGAAAGATGTTGCAATAACAGCCTTCACACCTAGCAAATATGTGCCTTTTGCAGCCCAATCTCTACTACTACCTGTGCCGTATTGTGAACCTGCTAAAACAACCATTGGAGATTCGCTATCCATGGCCGCATCGAATACTGATTCGATTTGCCCAGTTTTGTGATTCATTGCGAATCCTCCTTCAGTCCCTGGCGCCATTTGGTTGCGAACTCTGACATTCGCAAATGTGCCACGCATCATGATTTCATGGTTTCCACGGCGACTACCAAATGAATTGAAATCTCCTTTCTGAACTCCTCTTTCAGTAAGCCATTTCCCGGCTGGCCCATCGTCTGGGAATGCACCCGCTGGAGAAATATGATCTGTAGTAATCGAGTCACCTAACTTGAGCAATACCTTCGCTCCAGAAATTGATTCAATCGGTTGTGCACTCTTGGATAGACCTTGGAAGAAACTCGGAAGTCTGATGTAAGTAGAGTCATCTTGCCACGGGTAAAGAGGAGATGCTTCGCTTGGAATGGAATCCCATCTTGGCTCCTGCATTACAGTGGAGTATCTTTCTCTAAACATCTCGGGAGTAATGTTAGCCAATGCAGCAGATAGCTGCTCGTCATCTGGCCAAACATCTGAAAGCATGACAGGGTTACCATCGTTACCAATTCCAAGTGGGTCTCTAGTCAAATCTACATTCAAACTTCCAGCGATTGCATATGCAACTACTAACGGAGGACTTGCAAGATAAGATGCCTTTACTTTCTGATGGACTCTACCTTCGAAGTTACGGTTCCCGGAGATTACGGAACCTACAATCAAACCAGAATCATCAATCGCCGCCTCTATGTCTTCAGGAAGAGGTCCTGAATTACCAATACAAGTAGTGCAACCGTATCCTACGTTATTGAATCCTAATGCGGCTAAATCTACATCCAAACCATTTGCTTCGTAATATTCTGTTACAACTCTTGAACCTGGAGCAAGTGATGTCTTGACCCATGGCTTGACCATCAGGCCACGCTCTCTAGCATTACGTGCTAACAAGCCTGCAGCCAACATAACCCCTGGGTTTGAAGTGTTAGTACATGAGGTAATTGCTGCAATTACAACATCGCCGTGATTCAAGTCATACTCATCCCCAACCAATGAGGACTTGGAAAGGTCATATTCAGAAAGGCCATGTCCATGGTGTCCTAACTCATGAGTCAGTGACTCTTCGAAGTGGGAAGCCATTTTGGATAAATCTACTCGGTCTTGAGGGCGTTTTGGACCTGCAAGAGCAGGTTGGACTGTTGACAAGTCTAACTCAAGAAGGGCTGTGTAACTCTTCTCTGGAGTGGACGAGTCGTACCATAGACCTTGGGCTTTACAGTATGCTTCAACCCCTGCAATATGTTCCTCTTCTCGTCCAGATAATCGCATGTAAGATAGAGTATTGTCATCAACTGGGAAGAAACCACAAGTTGCCCCGTATTCAGGTGCCATGTTAGCAATAGTTGCACGGTCGGGCAATGATAGAGCAGCCATACCTTCTCCGAAAAATTCTACGAACTTTCCAACTACACCGTGTTCACGAAGCAATTCTACGATTCTTAATGTCATATCCGTAGCAGTGACGCCAGGATTTAGAATGCCATTCAGGCGGAAACCTATGACATCAGGAGATAGCATGTAGATTGGTTGCCCTAACATAACAGCCTCGGCTTCAATTCCACCAACACCCCAACCAAGGACACCGAGTCCGTTGATCATAGTAGTGTGAGAGTCTGTCCCGACCAGAGAGTCTGGTAGCCAAATTCCATTTTCTTGGCGAGCTACTGTAGCGATCCATTCTAGATTTACCTGGTGCACAATCCCTCTGGAAGGAGGGACTGCTCGGAAATTTTCAAGTGATTGTTGCCCCCACTTCAAGAAAGTATATCTTTCCATATTTCGATGGTATTCGATATCTAAGTTCATTTCCAGTGCTTCAGCACTAGACCCTGAAACATCTACTTGGACAGAATGGTCGATTACCAAATCTACTGGGACTTGAGGATTTACTTTTTCCGGGTCGCCGCCCATCTCAACCATTGCATCTCTAAGAGCCGCTAAATCTACAACTGCAGGAACTCCCGTGAAGTCCTGAAGGATAACTCTAGAAGGTCTGAAAGGAATTTCTCCACGCTCACCGTTCGCTGTCCAATTAGCGATGTTCCTAACATCTTTTTCTGTGATTAAGAAGCCGTCGCAGTTCCTTAGTGCCCCTTCTAGCAATACACGAATAGAATAAGGAAGAGAAGATGTATCTAATCCAGCTTCATCAAGAGAATCCAAAGAATGGTAGTGTCCACCTAATGAAAATTCTCTCTTCGAAGAGAAGTGGCCCGAGTCGCTCATAGAGCGATGCGGCATGCCAAATCATATCAACATAACTAGGGAAACATTCACCAGAATTTGTACCATGCTTCACCGTCAACGACTCCGTCATCGGTAATTTCGATTGATACAATTGTGACATCGTACGATGGTTTGTCGTTCTGCCCAGTGTTGATCTTAGAAATTGCATCTATGTATTCGAGTCCATCTGTAACTGTTCCATATACAGTGTGACAGGAACTTGATGAGCAATCTTTGTTCTTGTTTTCAACACAACCTTCAACTCCGTTAGGCGCTTGTTCCTGGTCTCCGTCTAACCAGCAAGGGTTTGAATCGGAAGGCACGATGTAAAATTGGCTCCCATCTGTGTTCAGACCGGCATGTGCTGCAGCAAGCGAGCCTACGCCATGCCTCAATCCAGTTGTGTGCTCACTTGGAAGAGCCCATTGATTCAATTGACAGGTCTCCGCAGTATATTCAACTCCTTCTGAGTTTGTAGTTTTACCATTACAATATCCATACCACTTAGCAGTATAACCACCAGAACCACTATTCATCTCATAATCTCCGCCTTGAATCATGAATTTATTGATGACTCTGTGGAAAATGACATTGTCGTACTTTCCATCTTCTGCCAAGAGAATGAAGTTCTCGACATGTATTGGGGCTTCAGCACGATGTAATGCGATTGTTATCTTCTCATCATGAAGGACTCCTGAATCATCTGTCCAGGTTATTCTCATTACTGCTTCTGCATCTTCAAATTCATCATCGGTTTGAACAAACTGTATTGCTGCCAAGATAATCAATAGCGCAGCTACAATTGCAAAAAGTCCAGCTGGAGTAGGAGTACCCTCATTGGTCAGCCTTGGAAATACTGTTTCTGAAATTGAGTTATCTTGCATCTCATTCAGAATTTGGTTATAGAGTGCGCTAGATTGCTTGTCCCGAGGGTTCATTTTTACTGCATCTCGAAGCAACTTTGCGGCTTTACGGTAATCTGAACTTGAATTACTTTTACTAGCCTGAATAAATGTTGCTTGTCCTGCTAAACGAAGCGTAGTGGCTTCTTTCCCATCAGGATCGATTTTTCGAAGAATATCCAGCGCTCCATTGGTTTTACCTTTGGTTAGAAGCTTCTCTACATCCTTCCAACCTTCAGCAATCTTTTCATCGGCCATGATAATCCGAAACCGCTAACAGTTTTGAGGCCTACCCTTAGGGGAATTGTGAAAATATCATCAACACATTCAAAGAGCGTAAGCCAACGCAGGTGCGCAATGGTAATCCCCCGTAGGGGGCCCAGCCTAAGGGGAAAACCCGAAATGGACAAGGTCGTAAACGATTTCACCATCAACATAGCAACAGCAAATGGAACCGGTTCTCAATCTGCGAACCTAATTCTTTTACAGACATTATTTGACATGGGAATCCCAGTAAGTGGAAAGAATTTATTCCCGTCCAATATCTCAGGATTGCCAACTTGGTACATCGTTCGCCTCTCCGACTTAGGGTACCAAGCACCAGGTGATAGAACACATATTCAGGTTCTTGTAAATCCCGCAACATGGGATGAAGATTTAGCAGGTTTAGAGCCAGGAACAGTAGTCATTTGGAATACAGACTCTAAGATGGAAATGAATCGAGAAGACATAATCTCTTACCCGGT
>JAACDL010000070.1 GCA_009936765.1 Methanobacteriota archaeon | reverse complement strand
CTGGTTCGTCTTATATCGAATTTCAATGGGATTGTAATTGTAGTTGGAATGCCTCCATGTCACACTATCAGCACTTTGATGCAAGTTGGGGAATGGACGCTCCAACTTATCGACCACTTAGTGCCAATAGTAACAACTCAACTTATCCGTTAATCACTATGGATGGGAACACAGAGGATGGAGAATTAACATTACACATGGGGGATTACCAAGACATCTTGCGTGTTGAAACTACGGGATGGAATGACTCCATTCATCTTGTGGATGTAATTGTCGAAGGAGATATTTACGAAATGAGAGTAACTATTTGGGACATGGACCAGCAAACTTGGGATGTATTGAATGAAGTTTCAGCAACCTACTCCATGGACAAAATTAGCCTATCCCTTGATGTTGGACTAGGCACACATTTCATCAAAATCGAACACATAAACGGAAGTTCTGCTATTAACGAAAATGCCGAACCTGTTGAATGGAATATTAGAGTTAGCACAGCAGTTATCGATGAGGGTGAAGAGCCATGGTTCCCTGCATCAGATGCTGTCAAAGATGCAGCAGACTTGTTTTATTGGCTAATTGGGTTAATCCTTATCCTACCATTTTTAGTGTTTTACAGATTCATTAGGAAAGAGAAATTATTTGCTGAAGAATTCGCTAGTAAAAAGGATAGGTTGCAATGGCTAAATCAAAAACTAACTGAAGGTGATTTCTCTCATAATGACCTTGCAAGGGCTTTGCGGGCTGTGTCCTCTCTTGAATGGGAAAAAGCCCTAGAGGTATGGGGAGATTCAGAAATGCGACATTTCACCACCGGAATTGACATGGCAATTTGGTCACTTAGTAACCGAGACGATGGCATATGGTCACTGCTGATTGGTATTTGTGCTAAAGAGTGCGACTGGAATGTAGCGGCAATTAGATTTGAAGCACCAGAAGGAGAGCCTTGGGATGTGAAAAAGATTGAACCTAAACTTCTCTCTCGTGGCTCAGAGATATTCCTTGATTCTCTAACGAAAGATTCACGCTTATTCGTCCAGGTAGAACTCGAAGGTAGTAGTAACGCCCTAGACATACACCTGTCTGGCATGGTTAATGGAAATCCTATGGCCGCTAAACCTGCTAACACAATCTACAGAGATTCCAATAGTTCTGAAGAATAATCAATTGCGCCTATCTTTGGCATCTGCAATTATCTTGTCCATCATTTCGGTCTTGCCATCTAGATTCATTCTTAGGTCCTCTAGAGCCTTTTTCGTACCTTTATCGAACTTCTTTGGCATGTGTAATTTACATAAAATTACGACATCCCCTCGACCAATCCCTCTGCTAGAAGGAAGACCTCTAGCATCAATAGTAATGGTATCACCAGAATTTGTGCCCGATGGTATTTTGATTACCAAATCTTTACCATCAATATGAGGTAAAACTACTGATGAACCCAAAGCTAGTGCTGTGAACCCCAGGGGTAAAGACATAATCAAATCCATACCATTGCGTTCGAACCATGGATGCTCTTCGATGATTAATTCGATGAACAAATCACCAGCGGCACCTCTGCCTTGAGGTGCAGGTTGACCTTTCCCTCTCATCCTTAGACGAGTTCCTTCTTGAGCGCCTTTAGGTATTGAGAATCTAAGGACTTGTGATTCTGATTGTATCCCATCTCCGGAACATGACTTGCACTTTGAAGCGTAAGTTCTTCCAGAACCTTGACAATACTGACAAGCTCGTACTGAATCTTGTACAAATGGTCCAATCTGTTGTCTAACTCGCACCTGTCCTACGCCATCACATTCGTTGCATTGGGTAGTCACTCCATCTTTGGCACCAGTACCTTCACAGTCAGAACAGGTAGCAGGTAGGTCGATTTCAAGTTCTTCCTTACCACCCTCTAAAACTGAGACGAGATCGATCTCGTGTCTGATGAGGATATCATTTCCTTGTTGACGAGATGAGCGACTGCTTCTGCCGCCAAACATACTGGAAAAGAAATCTCCTCCAAGAATGTCGTCTAGATTAATATTGAATCCTTGGAAGCCACCTGGTCCAAACGGAGACCCTCCCGGACCATTATGCCCGAAGCGATCATAATTCCTACGCTTGTCATTATCAGAGAGAACAGCATAGGCCTCTTGAATCTCTTTGAATTTCTCATCAGCATCTGGTGCGTCGTTCTTGTCAGGATGATACTTACGAGCTAAAGAACGAAATGCCTTTTTCAACTCTGTTGCATCAGCCTCTTTTGCAACTCCAAGAACTTCGTAGTAGTCTCTCTTATCAGACATATTCACCACCTCGATTATCCAGTGGGGGGAGGAGGGGGTTATTCAGTCCAACGCTCATAGGTCGATACCACAATTAGAACAGAAGCGCTCTCCGACTGGATTGTTTGCACCACATGACTTACAGGTGGGAAGAGGGGAAAAGCCTGATTGTGAGCTACCTGTTGATTTCTTTGTAAGTGGAGCACCATATGCCATTTGCTCGATTGACATTTCCTGGACTACAGGCTTGCTGATTTCGTTTGTTTCCTCATTTATTGTTACTGTTTCAATTCCAGTATCTGTAACTGAAACCATCTCCATAGGACTCGGCTTTCTTTCTTCGGATTCTATTGGCTGAATTGGAGCGATTGGACGTTGAGCAATTACCGGTGATTCACTACTCCTTGCAGAGAGTGATGCACTCTTTTTGGCATCTCGTTCGGCTTTGCGATCTCGACCTCTTAAGGATGCAATGAAATCTAGGAAAGAATCCATTGGAGAGGTTTTCCTAACTGCACCAATTGTTGAATGAACTGCACCTTCCTCAAATTGTTCGTCACCAGAAACTCTGGCTTGTGCCCTCCTTACGTGTTCAGAATCAATCAACATCTCTACTTCTACTTCTGATTCAATCTCTCTGTCTCCGACAGAAGTCATGTTCCCTGTCAATCCTGAAACCTGACCTTTCAGATTAGCCTGACCCTCGACAGATAGTTGGGTATCCATAACCACATCTTTCTCCCAAACGCCTCTTTCCTCTGCCTTGAACTGGCTCCCTACTGCTTTTACTGCCTTGCTACGTTGCCACTCGTGGTCTCTAACGACACGAGTTTTACGAAACAGAAAAATTCCAAATGCTAGAGAAATGATGTGAAGTATTACATCCAATCCAACTGAAACCGCCATCATTTCACCCAGTGGTGTCACTAGGAACCTCAAAGCATTGAGAACTAATGCAGGGGTGAAAAGAAGAATTAACGCGGTGAATTGCCTTGCCATCTAATTCTCTCCTTTGTCACTACAGCCATGAAGGTTTGCGCATCATGAGCGGTCATTGGGGGCTCTACCTGCTCTTAGCAACCCATCGAATAAGCCGATTGTAAATGCCGTGTGGAGTATAACCAAGCATATTGGAATTCCAATTATTGAACTTACAGAATCTTTCTGCCGATAGACTCACCCCATCAGTAAAAGTGCAACTCCATAAGTTGCAGGAGCCCACCACCATTGATGTAAAGTGAATATCATTACCAAACCAACAAGTGGAAGAAGTTCTCGTACATCCAACCTTTTGGGATGTTTTACAACAACCTTAGTTCGCCAGAACCCATACCTATGACACATTTTCCACCAATTAGATAATGACGACCTTTTGTGCATGTACACTGATGAAATATCTGAACGCCATAATTGCCAGCCTGCAGCGATAAGACGCATTGACAAATCACTGTCTTGGCTGGTTATGAACCGTTCATCCCAACCATTCACTTCGCGTAATGCCTCGACATTATGCAGACAAAATGCTGGAACTTTTGTCTTCTCTGTACCCTTAAATCGCTGAAACTGGCCACCGCCAGATCCGATTGGAGAGGCTAGTGCTCCTTCGACCCATTTTGAAACCGTATCAGTAGAATCACCAGATTCTGTCCTGCATCCAATAGCACCTATTTTGGTACCCAAACTACTCTCCAAGTCCAACAGTTCGGAGACTCTTCTCTCAACATGGTCAGAATCTATCCAAGAATGGCCAATTATTTCCAAACAGTGAGTAATCTCATCTGAGATATTCTCCAGTGCAAGGTTTCTTGCTTGTGCAACTCTCTTGCCAGGGTTGTTTAGCACGGTGATTGAATCACCATATTTGGAAAGCAAATCAAGAGTGCCATCTGTTGAACCACCATCCAAAACCAGTACATCGACCGGCATTGTTTGAGCCAGAAGGCTATCGATACAACGCGTGATGAATTCACCCTCATTGAGAACGGGCACTACTGCACAAACCCGAACTTCCATGATTCACTCGGTTCGCAACAAGAATGTCAAGGTTGGCCTGTCAACTTCATTGACCATGGGCTTCTGGGCAGGTATATGCCGAGATTGAAACTAACCGGAGTCGATGAGGGATTATCGGTATTGGTTTCTACTAAGATCACAGGTGCAGATAACCCCGAATTAGTAATGGATGCAATTCTTAAGTTGTTTCCAGAGTTTACTTGCGGACTACCCAGTAGTCCAAGATTCCCTACAGAACAGGATGATGTTTTAGCTTGTGAAGGGGTTCCATTAGACAGTTTCCTAAATTCCCTACATAATCAATCAATACTTGACACATCACTTGATTTCATGTCTGCAAATCTTGATACCAGTGGAACGATATTTCATATTTCTAGACAAGCGGCACTGGCAGGCAAAGTTGCATTCCCGTTACCGGGAGACAAAACATTGGGCGGCCTCATCACTGTAGAGATTGGTGGTGAGAACTTAGAGGATTGGCTCGAAGCAGCGACTTGGCACGGCGGAAGAGAAAATATCCCACGAAAGGTTGGGGATGAGTTCACAATGGATCAAAAAGGCGAAGCCGTTACCTGGCACTGATTGCTTCAGCTATTTCTTGGTCTGGACCTAACCATTCTACTTCGTTAGGACCTTCGCACCATACGACCTTATCATGAACATGCAATTTCATATCTCCAGATAATATTCTACACTCCATGACATGCAGCCTGACGACTACATCGCCGTGGTCGAATATCCAGATTCCAATACCATCACCAATTTCGACTTCAAGCTCTAACTCTTCCATAATCTCTCTAACGAGGCATGCTGCTGCGTCTTCGCCTTCCTCGAACTTCCCACCAGGGAATTCCCACCATCCTGCATGGTTTTCACTAGGAGCTCTCCTTGCTGCAAGGAATTTTCCATCATGAATAATCGCACCCGCTCCTACATCCAAACAAGGTGGGCGTAACATTCGGTCCAAGCATTGCAAGGCGAGACCTCTGGCATCATTTTGGGGTTGAGGTAAGTGGAGAAAGAAGCAAGGAGTGTTGTCACTCAATGACAAAAGAGTCCGATATAATGTCTCATTGCACAGGTACTCTCCAGCATCGTGGCTGATAACGGGTGAATCAATCATCTTGACTATGTCCCAATCTTCAGGATTAATAGTTGAGTACAAATCTCCTTCCCCGCTGATTTTGGTACTGCTAACTTGTCTTCCAGAATTGTCAGGAATACGGAAATCTAGAATGTCCTTTGCTCGCATCTCAATTCTTGGATAATCTGCTTTTTCAGCAAGACCCAAATGCATGATTGCATCATATTTGTTATCAGGTAATAAATTAGAAACTTCTCTGGAACCAGATTCATCTACTGACAATACCAAAGATTCTATGACACGACCTCTAACAATTTCACCGTGTAGTGATTTTGCTACTTCCTCGGAGACATTGGAAAGATGACCCCCAAAAGGCTTGAACCCAGTCACCAATATCCGCCCCTGCATATTTGGCCTCAATAAGTATAGTTCAATGAGATTTGCGTCGTCACATTGACAAGTAGCCGCTTGCACGAGTGAATGATGGAGTACGAAGATGATGTCATCGAGGTGGTTGTACCTATCGATGAACCGGATCTTGACAAAATCGCCGTCAGTAAAACGATTTGGAATGAAATAACTGCAGGAGTTGGCATCTGGGGTGCACTCAGGCCAATATTTGCAGTTGCACTTTCACTGATACCATTTTTGTTCCTTGGCCAGCACTTTAACCGTAATCATAGGAGAGGGCGTGATTGGTTTTTATTGCAAATCCCACTTGCATTTACTCTAGTACTTTGGATACTGCTCTACTTATGGTCAATATTTGATGCATGGAGAGACTCAAGTCGTATTGTCTCAAATGCCTCATGACCACAATTGTTTCTTACATTTTAGTGAACCACTTGCCATTCCTTCTAAGTCTGATTTGTCGTCATCGTCAAACTCATCAGGGATATTTCCAGTAAGGAAATTACCAACATCATTGGTTTCAATTGCCCAATACATGACAGAATCCTCATTGTTAGAATGATTCGGGTGCTCTGAATCCTCGTGATCAATCGGGGATGTGTACACCAAGTTCACTAGGCCAAGTAAATGCCCGGCTTCATGTACGGTAACCGCTCGCTCTACTTCTTCACTCGAGGGTCGACCGAACAGGCCTTCAGCTTCATCCACTGAATCTTTGAATATTGCTACTGTAGAAGCGTCAACAGCTACTCCCAGTACCGAAGAATCTTCATGAGTCCCCGATGGGAATAGGAAATACCAATGCAAGGTTTCTGAACCCATAGCGTCTCCACCATGCTTCCATCTTGCATCTCTAACATCGTTAGATGACCAAGTGGAATAGATCTTGAAATCGATTTCCTCGGCTACAATCTTAATTCCACCTGGTTTGTCACAAACCTCCTGCAATCTTGTTTTCACTAAGTCCATAGCGATAGGATCATACCCTTTTTCAAAAAGGAAATGAATCTCCATATCCTTGAATTTGTCATCCTGTAGGCAAGCTAATGCTAAGCCACCAGAAATTCCTCGTTCTTCGTCATCATTCAATACATCACCGAAGCAACCTGCGATAGAGGAAGATACGAATAAAATAACCATGAAAAATAATCTCATTACCTCACCTAAAAATCATCTGGGATTTCAGTCGGACTAAACAACTGCCCTGGCCCTGCTGCTTGAGACAGTTGTGTCCTTATCAGATGCTCCCATGACCTGAGTACTCCCAATGCATCACTTACCAACATTTGTTCTTCATCTAGTGTCACACGAATCAATGTGTCAAAGATATCCATCCTGTCTCTGTCTACCAAAGCCAAGGCCTTATCCAAGTCAAAGGATGATTCACTCTCAACAGGAACTACATCCAAAGGCCAAGGCTTAGCTAGGTTCTCGGGAAGGTTTTGAGAATGGTCCTGTAGTTGTTTGAGTAATCGATTAGTCCAGCGTGAAATAACCATACTTGTTTCCAATACAGGCATGCCGAGTTGATTGATCAGATTTACCATTCGCTCTTGTAGAGTGACCATTGATTCAGGACCAGACATGTGCCCTACCTCATTGATTCATTGTTTCGACATATTGATGCCCATAATGAGTCCATTGTTCCGCAGTCCACCCTTCTGGCAACCCTGATGGAGGTATAGGCGGTCCAGGTTGAATTGCTGGCTCGGGTTGCTCAATAGTTGGCACGACTTTGCCAGCCATTTCTTCTGCAACCTCTGCTGTTTGATCGGTCTCATCTACTTCTTCGCCTCTCTTAATACGACGCATCTGAACCATTGTCCAAACTGCATACGACATTGCCCCCAAGGCGATTAGATACATTACCACTGATAATTGTGAGTCTGCGATTTGATTAGCTAATGCGTCACCATCCCTCGCTACTTCTTCTTTAATCAGAAGAGGACTTATCTAAATCCTTTCTTTCTCTACACCTGAATCTAGCAATAGAATTCTATGCTCTAAGGTGTCACCGTTAGAACCCTCTGCGACTGCATTGAGTTTTACTTGAACTACTCTTCCAGATGGAGCATCTATTGAAACTGTTGAAAGTGTCTCCCAATCATCTCCTGAAACTAGACGTTGTAAGACAAAGGTCACGTTTCCTGATGCGCCGGTATTACGTGCTTCCATTGATAGATGGACTGATTCGCCAGACACTGGAGTAGGATTGGACCATTTCCAGAATGTATCTTCTCCTCGCAAACTAATATCGGGACCTGTAAGAGCCATTGGCCATGATGCTATAGGTTGGTCTATGGTATTCCCTTGACTGTTGTATGGATTTCCAGATGCATCAGAACCTGTGATCCAAACATCGATTGTGTAAGATGGAAGAAGCATAGTTGCTCCGCCATCTGTTAGGTCAAGATACCCGGTCCAGAAGAATTGATCTTCAAATGGAGTAGTATCTGGCAATGGCGAAGAACCTCTGCTAATTTCAGCATCTCCCGCCCTGACCAGATAGTGGATAACTGCAGGATTATCAATACTAAACCCTTGGTCGTCTCTAGTTTCCAGCATTACCTGCAAATCACCAGCCAAAGAGATAGGAATGTCTGCACCTGGTTCTATTCCTGCAATGTATACTGCGTGAATTGTAGGTCTTTCGCTGTCGACAGCTAAGCGTAATCTTGGCTTGAATTCCGATTCATCAACTGCAAGACCCGGTAAATCAATCAACTTTGCACGCATATCTAAATGCCCACTTCGGACATCTGGAACAAGCATGTCAATACTGAAGTAGCCACCTTCACGGCTCGTAGTAGTCCATTTATTGTCGTAGTCACCTAATTCGATGGTGAATGTACCTGCTGGAGCAGGAGTTTCATCTTCTGCGAAAAGTACTCTGCCACTGAATCTCAAAGCTTGACCTGCGCCGATTAAAGTTTCATCAAAGTCCGGGTTGTAATGATTAGTACCGTCACGTAATTCAATTGCAAGAATATGACCGGGTTGTGTATCAAACCTCAAATCGTTATCCAAACTCCATAGGTCATTACCCAAACCTGCTTTGTGGACGTTACATGGAGTCTCTTCATCCAAACCACATGGTTTGTCTTCAATCCAAACCTTAGGTATGAAATGTGATTCACCGTTTGTATCCCAAATTTCAGGGAAGTTCCATGTCAGTTGGAATTTGATAGATACTACCATTCGAGATTGATTCTCTGGATCAAGGATTACTGACGAATAGAGATTAGATACCGCTAAGCCTGAACCACCGCTTTCAAGGAAAATCTCTGGAAGTCCATCGTCACCTTTCGAAACCTGTGCATAAATTGAAGTTTCTTCATCATCGAAGTCTCCTCCAAGTGCTAGTTGTATGTAATCTACATCCCACCAGCCGTTGATATCAGAAACCATGAATGTAGCTGTATATGAAATTCCGGGATGCAGAGGTGACATGTCATCGTGCCCCATTATAGTAGAATTATCGACATCCATAACTGGTTCAAACTCTTCACGAATGACATACCATGATAGAGAATCCTCCCAAACTGGCTGTGTCACTCCGTTCCCGTTTCCTCCACAAAATTCACCTGGTTCAATGTCACAAACAGGTGAACCACCCATTGCAATGACATTTCCTTGTCCATCCTGCCCAGTCACATAAAATGCAACTTTCTGACCATGTAATAGCATTGAGTCATCAATTAGGCCATTGAAAATATTCAATCCACCTGCGACTGTTTCAGGAGTGGTAAGTGTCTTTGAACGATATTCGATAGGTTCTGGAAGACCATTGAAATTTGAATCGTCACACTTTTCATGTTCTCCTGCTTGACAACCAATCCAGTAGTGTAAATCCACAGTTTGAGGAGGATCTACTGAATCTTGAATGATTATTTCTAAGGATTGACCACCAGGTGAAGGTGGACCTTTATACATTTCAGAAGACATTAGTGGGCTGGCAAATAGTACAAGAGGGGCATTACCATCAAAAATTAATTTGATTGTGTTATATCCAGGATTCACATATTGTGAACCAATTGACAAGTTGACTGCTTCAACATACAGTATCATACCACCCGGAGCCGATTCAATAGGTGATTGGAACGACATGTTGTATTGACCGAACGCAGGGTTACCTTCAGAGTGAAGGACGAATGGTTCACCGATAGGGTCACCGTCATAAGTTACATTTTGCCCTAAGACTCTTAGATCAAACTCCCCTGCTTTTGGAGACAATGCTGAGTTTTGGAAATTGATTGCACCGCTAATGGAGAGATTAAATCCTCCTCTGACCCAATCACCCGGGTATAATTCTCTTCCAGTCTCTTCCCAAACTCTCATTCCATCTAACTGAATATCATTCTCAACATTGAGGGATAAGGTGTCGGTTGTCCATGCATTGACTTGAGGACCTAAGTCATCATTCATTGAGACTACTGCTTCCATCTTCCTTTCATCATCCCATGTCCAATTAACGCGCATTGGCATCTTGACTGAAACAACACCCTCCGGGTCAATTGTTGATGTACAATTACCGACATCAAACTCGACTATTCCGTTAGCATCATCAACAAGGCTACAAGTGTCTCCACGCATCCAATTGAATGCAGGATTACCTCCATGGGAGTTGTTTAATCCAATAGTTGCCTCTGTTACTCTATCTACCAAGTCCCCATGCGCAAGCCTTACCACAAGGTTACGGTAAATTCCGTCAGGAGCTACCAGGCCACCTTCTAATGAAGCATCCATAACTCTTGTTTTCAATCTGTATTCAATATCAAGATCTGTAATTTTGACTCTACCAGGAGTATTTGCTTTTACAGCAATTGGAATTTCAACAGTACCCACTCCATTACTTGGGATGTGGCTGTTAAATGCATCAACTAAGGAAGGAGTGTCAGAAACGACACTGCCAACTGCTGAGTCATCAGATGCTACTACTGAACTCTCATTTAGGAATAAAATAGATTTCCAATCCCATATATTGTCGTCGCCAACATCTAGTTGAGGAGCATCAGGATATCCTTCCTCGTACCAAAGTATGAATGAATCAACAGTCGGAGTTTGCGTAACATCAGTTGTCCCCATCAGAATAGAGTATAGCAACTCATTGCCTCCACCTTGAGTCGAAAATGAAACTTCAATATTATTCGAAGCATCTTCCCAACTAGTACCGTTATCATTTGACACTTTCACAGTAATCGAACTTGGACTTGGAACATCTTCAACCCAAACAGCCCTTACCTTACCGACATTTGTACCAGTTGATACTTTTTGGCTTGTCCAGTCTCCTGTATTCACATATGAGGTAGCATATTCTAGATTAATCCACCATGATACTGCAGATGAACCGATTAGTTGCATCTTCCAAATTAACTCATTACCAGGGTGAGAAAAGTGAATTGTCTGATTCTTGCTAACAGATTCCCAATGTGTACCGTTGTCTGCACTAACCCAATAGTCGACTCTATCTCCTTGACTTGGAGCTGACCAATGGTTCTCGACATTCACTGCCAATACATCTTCATCTGTCAATATAGTTTCACCAATCCAAGTCGTGGTTCCTGGAGCTGGAGTTGTTGGGAATGAGATACCCATTCCGAATTCACGATAATACAATGTTTTCGAGTTCCATGTAGAATACCCAGAATCTACGGTGAGTAAGCGCTCTCCATCATAATACAACCCATATCCCTTAGCAGTAATATCACGGGTTCCGGTTTGTGGAACGAGGGAAGATGATGAACCAGATACAGCCCAAACACTGATTTGATCTGTGTCCTGATAGTATGTACCCTTCATGCAACGAATGAAGAACGTGTTATCGTGAACAGTTAATCCGTGGACATTACTAGTCGATTTGCCACATTCTGTCGCCGAAGATGAACCAGAAGAGAATACGAACATATCTTCGCCTCTAGTATACTGGCCATTGTCTCCAAATTCGTAAGATACAAGTCTCCTTTGTGAACTGTGAGCAACCCAAACTTTCCCAGTTTCTCTATCAAAAGAAATTCCATTGTACTCGCCATATTGAGCAGATAGGTCATAAGATTCAACACAATTCCAAGTCCAATCATCTGAGACATCGATTGCCAGAACCCGTATGTTTTGGAGTGGCGTGTTTTGCGAGTAGGAATATCTGTAGGTGGAAAAGATTCCATAGAGCATTTCATCATCAGTAATAGTCCAATCTTTGAATCCGTATCCTTTGTAGTACGTCGAACTTGGGTCTTGTGGGAGAGTACAACCAGATTCGCGTTGTAGATCAACAACAATATCTCTGCTTACATTGTTAGGATGCATTCTGTTGACAACTTTGTCGAAAGAAGTACCAGTATAGGTTGACATGAATAGCCAGTCGTGGTTTCGTAAAATCGCACCTTGGCCTTGGGCCATGAAATTAGGGCTAGTAACTTTAATCTGATTACTCAAACGGTTTTCAGTAGAGTTTGCTGTGTGAGGTTGTCTAACTGCAAAGCTACCATTATCTAACCAAGCATTGGAGCCCTGAACAGTTTCTTCGTCTAATGCGTGAGGTGCAAATTCGAATTCACTTGAAGCTAACCCCAATGACAAATCACCGCTTCTTGCGTCCATACGACTAGAATAGCCGTCCATCCACTCTTCGTAAGAATCAGTAGTAACTTGGGACCACCCAGTAGAGGAAGCACCTGAAAGGGTCATCTGAACATCAATAACTTCTGCACCTTTGGGGATTGCAACTTTAGTAGTCTTATCAGCACCGCCTTGATACAATGCAATATTCTCAATACTACCGTCTGAGAATGTGTATATGTGCCTTGATGAACCGCTCGCTTGCGCCTGTCCGACAAAGGTCTCAGCGAAAGGACTGAGAGGTGTAAGGACAAGTAGCATCAGCATCATTGTCAGCATAGCACGGGTAGAAATTCTCTGCGACATGCGATTCACCTATCTTAGCGACATCCGACATAAGTCTTGAACCATCCGGCGTCACGTCACAACAGAAATCCCCCTTTAGGGGGAAATCTGAGGATTATGCTGTATTTCTGCTATCGTAACGAATTGGTGATGAATCACCGCGTAGCCCGTCCTCTTCATCGTCCTTGACTTCAAACCAATCTACCAGCCAATCTCCATCAGTGTCCCAATTCAGAGGGTCACTACCTTCTGCGATGTGATCACCGTCTAAATCTAGCAAGTACCATCCATATTCGTGCTCTCCTAAATCGATAGCAGGAGCCCTATTCGTATTACCAATATAGTACAAATCCCATTCAGAAGTTTGATCACCTGAGCAGCGAGTGATGTCATCGCCGGAATCTATTACCAAGAAATCATTATCCATGTCATCAATAATCAAAACATAACTCTGGTCATCAATGTTCTTTCGATTCATACCCAGATAATTTTTAGCATCTTCATCTACATCTCCGAGACCCAGAGTAAATGCCCTGAATTGCCACCATTCAGTAATTGGAGAACCTTCCCAAGTTTCACCAGATAATCTTACTGAATCTGGCGAGTCTAAATTAGGATTGGCGATGGCATAGAATTCCATGAAATTTGTGTATGGAGTATACACACATGTTGCGCTACAATCCCAATTGCCATCTTGGTCTGGATCATCATTTGCATCCAAAGGATCTGCTGGATTGAAAGTTGCCCAAGTCCAACCTAAATTAGGACGTGAAAGTGTGCCTAGATTTTGTGAAAGTGGGCGGCAAGAAGTCGTATTTGTATTGCAAGGACCACCCGTTGCAGCATCGATCCATTGGACTTCGATATTGAGTCGTGATGAGAAGTTATCATTGCTCTCATTCCATCCCTTTTCATATTCATACCAATCAGGCAACATGTCGCCATCTGTATCATTGTCCATGGGGTTAATTCCGTACTTGAAAACTTCCCTTCCATCTGAAAGATTCCAATCAGACTCATGAGAGGTTACAACTCCTGCTGTGACTTCTGTATTGAACGTGATTGAATCGCCATCAGAGTCATTTGTATCGGGCCTAGTGCCGTTCAAATATTCCATATAATTAGTGAAAGGTAAATCACCAATTCCGTTTTGGATAATTCCCCCAGAAGGAGTAAATTCACGGTTTTCCCAAGTACCTTGAGTTGCAGGAATATCAAACGAAGTTCGACCATACCATCCATCACTATCAGGGTCATAATCTACATCAAAGGGATTCACTGGGTTAGTAGCCCAATGGTTCTGTGTCGTAGGGTCTGGAAGACCGTAAACAGCATAACAGAATTCCCATCCATCATTGATGCCGTCACCGTCTGTGTCTGCGAATGTAGGATCAGATATACCAAACAGGGATCGGTTGAATGTATTCTCGTCTGCGGAATTGATCATATCCATCCTGGCAATTGTGCTTGCATCTCTTCCTCTAAAGTTATTGAAAATAGCACGGCGTGCTTCCAGTTCTGTACTGCCTTCTTCGACGTAAGCATCGATAGCATCATCTCCGAATCCAATCAGTCCCGAACCTGTGCTCAATCGCTCAGAGTATTTACCGTAAACTCTTGACTCATACTCTCTCTTGTTGGTGTATTGCTCATCCAATGAAATATTACCATCTCTGTCACAATCCACTGAATCTTGGTCGCTATCTAGCCACTGATCAGAATCGATTAATGGATTCATAGACCAACGATTGTTCTCTAAATCCCAGCTTGTAAACCAATATTCGAAACCATCAATCATACCATCATCATCTGTATCTGACATTGTAGGGTCTGTGATACTCATTAAGGTTGAAATGAATGTGTTAGCAATTCCTGTTGACTGCCATTCAGTGAATTCTGCTAAGTGCCTCTTCCCTCTCTGACCTTTGTCACTGATTATGTCGAAGACTCGTTGTGACTTCTGGGTTGGATCATTCAGGTCACCGTCAATATGCATCAGCGGTGCATCTGCTGGATGATTTTCGCCATTAACTGGATTTATTATAGCCAAAGAGAACTCTTGAGCATCAGTCATAGCATCATCGTCCGCATCGAATGTACCATCTCCTGGTACCAGAGGGTTTAGTGTCCACGTCTGAGCGGTGTCATTCCAAGCAGTGAACATCAACTCTAATCCGTCAAGGAAACCATCAGAGTCAGTGTCTGGGTTCGTTGGATCTGTTGTATAACCGGACACGTTTATCAAATCCTGTCCTACGAAAGAACCGAATGATTCAGAATTAGTAATCCCTGACCATTGTTGGAAGGTATAACCTGCCCCGACAGTAGTAACATACCACTGCGGACTTGTGCGGTTGCTGTTAGTTTCAGAAAGTTCTGGCGCAATACTGTTGTATTCTTCCCAATTAGTCATTCCATCATCATCTGAATCGTCCCATCTATCTGTTGAGTCCAATGGGTCCAGTGACCATTCTCCTTCGAGAAGGTGCCACCTAGCATACCATATCTCCCAGCCATCAGGCATACCATCAGAGTCACTGTCTGCATCGGTAGGGTCACCAGTTAGTACACCATTACCAAAGTTAGACTCTGGTGCAGCCCAATCAGAAATATTTCTGAAGAGGTCAGTGGTGAAATTATCTGGTATCAATTCTCCATCTAAACTCATATTTCCACTGTAGAGGTTGTCCCTGACATTATATTCAAGCCAATTTACGAATGCTTCGTTATCCTCAATCACTCCATTGTGGTTAATATCAAAACCATCACCATCTGGGTTTTCGAAGGCATCGCTTCCATTTAGAGGGTTAATTCCGGTTCTACTAACATCCCAGGTGCAAGCACCTCTGGCTTCCCAACCATCTGGAAGGCCATCACCATCTGAATCCACATTGTTTGGATCAGATTCTGCCCAAGATTCAGCAGATGCTTCTGATTCTAAATGACTCTCTAAAAGATCGCCAGCGATTCCTGCTGCTTTGATTAGCGTCCATTGATATTCACACAAGTTGGATAGGCCATCTCCATCGGCATCCCAATTTGCATCGGCAGGGTCCATTGGATCCATTGTCCAATTGTTGGAGCCTGTGAAAGTTGCACCAATCCAACGACGGTTTTGTATTTCCCAACCATCTGGCATTCCATCACCATCTGAATCAGGGTTTGTCGCATCAGTACCACTGTCGATTCCTAAGGAACTCAAGTAAGTTGCATTAGCTGCTAAACCTGCTGTATCACCACAAACATGTTCGTAATCATACTGATTCGTATAATGACACCACAGGGGAGTAAACTCATGGAACAATCCAAAGTATTCAGCACCATCTCCAACTCCGTCGTCATCTGAATCGACGGATCTTGGATCGGTTGCATCGTATCCATTACTAGTTCTTGCAGTGTATCTGAATTCGTCAAGATTCCTCCAAAGGCGTTCATTGATTGGGTCTGAGTCTAGATTAACTCCGTCACCATCTGCATCTAAGTAAGCATCCCAAGGATCAGTAGGATCTAACCCATAACGAACTTCCCAACCATCAAGCATACCATCTGCATCTGAATCGTTTGCCATTGGGTCCATCAATTCAAGATTGGAATATTTACCAGGGCCTATTCCCAAAAATACAGTACTAACTCCTGAAACTTCGTGTACAGATATTGCAGAAATCATACCAGGAACCCATTCTTGATTAGTCATTCCATAAACAGCGGCGTAACCACCATTTAGAGACCACATACCCCAACCGGACCCGATAATGAGTTGGTCTCCAGTAGAATATATCGAATGGATTTCGTTAGCGGAATTAACTGTCACGCCATCTACTCCTGGGTGTTCATAATCGCCCCCGTAGGTAATGAGGCCAGATAATAGATCCATTCTATGAAGGCCAGAAGGAGTTCCTATCCAAACTACTTGTGACGAGCCACCAGAAGGACCATCCGCCAGTAAATCGTTAACTATCGCAGGATTGTCCCCTCCCTGTGCACCAATTGCTCGCAAATCATCGATATCCGAAGCAATCGAAGTTGGTTCCAGGGAATAATAGAATTTCCAATTTGGAGTTGAAGCATCTCTCGCAGATGCCGTTTCAACTGAAAATAAACCAACATCGGTTCCAACAAACAGAGTTAGAGGTCCAGATGTTACGTCAACATGAACAATAGATGTCGCAGTAGCATTTCCACTATTCATTGCATTTGAAATTCCAGTTCCAATATCAAATTCAGAGATTGAAACACTGTTAATTTGGAATACAGATCCGAAGCCACCATGTCCTAATGCAAGGACATAATCATCCCCTCCATCACTAATCAATTGTGTACCCGCAGTATACCTACCAGGGAAATATTGCCAAAGAGAAATTTCATCGAGTACGCCTGCGTCTCTGCCTGCTATCCAGGTGCCAGATTCGGTCATCATCACAAGATGATTATCTAGTAAGACCATATCATGAAGGTCGTGCCCTTGAGGAAGTTCGTGGTCGGTGGAAACGGATGTTTCGAAGTCAATAATCGTCACTCCAAGCTT
>JAACDL010000003.1 GCA_009936765.1 Methanobacteriota archaeon | reverse complement strand
TCTTTGGATTCCAATGCAACTCTAGATGCAGATACACATCGCTCAACATCCCCGATTGTAGCTTTAGGAGTTGTAGCGATTATTTCGCCTGTAGCTGGGTTCTGAACATCTGCAGTAGCACCATCTTCAGCATCACACCATTCACCTGCAATCATCATCTGTTCACTCGTCATGGAGTAGGCGAAGAGGAACCGCCTCAAAGCCTCTCCCATTGAGGGTTGTCTTGATTAGCCAGCAGGCACAGCAGCATCTAATGGCGAAGAGGATAGGTATCGCTGAGGCGACGACAACATTAGTCACCGGTCGTCCACCGATTCTAGTATTAATTGCCGGAGCAACTGGAGTTGGAAAGTCAACAACTGCTGTAAAGGTGGCTAACGAACATTCGTTTGCCAGATTATTATCTACAGACGCAATAAGAGAAATTATGCGTGTTGTAGACATTTCTGAAAATGCTGCACTACACAGATCTTCTTTCTCAAAAGGAGAATCAGGAGATGCCGTCCTAGATTGGCAAGATACCTGTAAAGCGGTAGAGTCTGGAGTTCAAGCAACTATTGAAAGAGCTCAGAGAGAAGGAATCGACCTAATTCTAGAGGGTGTTCATCTTGAGCCCAGTAGCAGAATTTTGCGCACATGGAGAGACGCCGGTGGAATCGCAATCGGAATTGTGATGCATGTTGAAGATGAATCTCAGCATATCGATTTCTTGAAACAAAGAGAAAGTCACTCGTTTAGAAATGCTGACAGATATATTTCATCACTGCCTAGAATACGTTCAATACAAGAATCCTTGAAAGAAAAAGCAAGGATCTCTGATTGGAGGACATTAGACCCTACTAGAGTCAAAGATACTCTGGAACGATTCAATCATTGGCTAGACCTTGCTTGGAATGAGTGGCGTAAAAAACGCTAATCATCTAAATCGATATCAAACGATATTACTCTGGTCAGCATAGAGTTTCTATCAGCTGCGCCTAATTCGGTACTTACTGAAATAACGCCATCAGATTCGGTTACCGTGATATTGAGGAGTTTCAATTCAACACCCCTAATCTCCCCGTGATGTAGAATGTCATCATGCAGCGAACTGATTGATTTCTCAACACTCTCAAATTCAGATAGCCCCGAGTCATACCAGATTTGAGCACGGCTTTCTGTGAGCGAAGGTAAACTGTTTGCAACTTCTGCTGACGCCTTGATTGTGTCATCTCCTGCAGAATCATATGGCATAGAAATACCAGCCATTTTTACACCAAAAATAGCCATTGATAGCAAAGACATCATCAGAACTACGCCGGTTGCCAATAGCATCTGTCCTTTGTCATCCTTACCACTAGAGCGCATCATGAGCCACGCTCCCATAAATCGAGACTTATCGTCCAAATGTGGTCATCTACGGCAATTAATCCATGTGCATTTACTGTGCTAGAACCTGGTGTTGCAACCTCACCATGGGGTTGAGAAGTACCTGAATCTTTGGCTAGCCAGCAGTTCGCTTCAATTCCTGTCGCAATATAACTCTGAACTAACTCACAAGCCTGATCTTTTTCACCACTTCCAAGAAGTTCTGCTAGCCTAGATTCGTAATCCACACCTGTAGCATTAGTTCCCATTCCGAGGTTTATCGCATCTTCTCCAGCGAATTGCATTTCTGCATCGATGGAAATACTAACTTCATCAGGAACATGGACTGTGATTAGAAATGCCGCTGTCATGAAAAACAGCCAGAACAAAGTCAGCATCTCAAGGATGTGAATTTGGGCATTTTCATCATTCTGCAATTAATCCACCTCATGGCGTAAACGTTCCAGCTGCTGGTTTTAGAGCAGGCAGGGTGGTGATACCAATCAAATCTGGAGTGAATACAATGATGTTGAAACAAAGCATTGCCATCAGGATCATCAATCCTGAGTGCTTCATTCCGCTCGTAAATCGACCAGTAGCCATCAATCCAGCCATCAAACCATTGCCTAAGGCTTGCATTGTTACTCCATAATAGAAAATTGTAAGGAAGAACAGTGGCTCAATATTACGGATAACCATGTTACCCAACTGTTGGCCTCCTCCTGCGTCTCCATCATCACTAGGTTCAGAGTTTGAACCTGCAATAGCTGGAATGAAAACCTTAGCCAGTACGACAATAACACCTAGGAAAACACCGTACGAGGTCCAAATAACCGAAATATAAGATGAAATTGAACGCTTTCGTTCACCCTCAAGGAACTTAATTTCTCGACTGTCGTTTGCAGCCGTAACTAAGATATCAGAAATCTTACCTCCGGCACGGTTTGCTTCAGAAATTAACGAAATCGCACGCATTACCAGTGGAGTTCCTACTCTTACAGCAAACATTTCGATGACGTCACCGAATGCTACACCCCAAGAAAGTTGGTCACTCATCTTTTTGACTTCATGATTCAGGGCACCGTATTCACTCGTCGCCAGCGTCTGAACTGCAACTGTCATGGACAGACCTCCCTTCCAGTATTCAGCAAGATCTCTCAAGAAATCGGGGAACTTCTCTTCCATTCTGTTGGTCTTTTCCTTTACCTTATCCCAATAGAAGGAGGCAGGCCAGAATGTTATGAAGAATCCTAAACCAAAGAAATTGAGGAAGATAGTGGGCCTGAAGGAAAAGCCACCAAGGTTTACTTCTGGTCCAATCCATTGAGACTTGTTATTCATATTCTCTGGAATGCCATCATAGTAATCCATTTCCAAACGGTATGATGCCTCTTGTACTTCCTCTTCAGATAAAATCACTAATTGATACATATTTCCTCTTTCCATATCGGCAATGAACAACTCACAATTGTCATCTTTAGACTTGGTATTACCCGAGTATCGAGTAATCTCACTCCCAAATGGGTCGTAAATAATGAATGAATAATCGGATGGAACCGCAGTACTAACAGAACACGTTCCAGTGAGTGGCTGAGGTGGACCTGCAGTGGTAATGTTTTCATCCATGCCTGGTACATCGAACATCTGACCTAAAGTTAGGAAATCTGCCCATGGTTCTTCAGGACTCATAACCAATGTATCAGGCTCGTCTTTAAGGATCGAACAAGATTCGTTATCTGTGTAAGTAGGAATGTAATTCATGTCATATTTACAAACGGTGTTCACGAAAAGTGGTTGCCCGTTTGGTGAAGTGGTAAAATGAGAGTTTGTCAACCAGAATGCGAAGCACGCCAAACCCATGAAGATGCTAACAGCGAGTATGGCATACAACTTTGTTAGTGTAGAATCGTCTTTAGGTAAGTCGAGTTTTACAATAATTTTGTCCTTCTTGCGTGCCAATATCTCACCTCCTGATCACATTTTTTGTTCTTCGCTAGACGACCATACAATGAAAGCAAACATTGCGTGAATCATAGGTAGCACCAATAAGACAACCAAGTACAATGTACTCTCTTCCATTTGTGCACCTGCACCACTAACCCAGAACATAATTACGAGCATAACAATTAGGAACAGAGGCATAGCAACTGCTACCACAACATATGATTCAGCTAGCATTGCTAATGATTCAAGGAACTCGTGTAACCTAGTTCTGTTCTCACGCATGTAGTGTTCAGCGCGATTTAAGAAATACAATTTCAATGAACCTCCAGCAGTTAATGTTCCAACCATTCCTTGGAAGAATTCTGTCATCCACGGCGATGCGGCCCTATCAACAGCCATTTTCATAGCGGTAAGAAGATCGTAACCTAATAACGAAACGTCTCGATAAATCATTGCAGAGTCGTAAGCAATCTCTCCGTAGATGTCACCGTTCAGTGCTAAAGATTTGAAAATCTTGTGAGGTGTCGCATTTGCTGCAGCCATTGCAGCGGTATAAGATGCAGCATATGGCAGGAACTTCTCAAGTGCGATTCCACGAAGTTTAGCTGCTCTTGCGGCAGCGCCTTTCAGGTATCTGAATGTACCAAATGGAACTAAGAACCCAAGAACGATTGGAAGTCCTAACTTTGCAAAGATTGGGAACTCCATGTACTGATAGTATGGGCATCCTCTGCTCTCGAGCGTTTCATCAACAAGGTCTCCATTCCAATATTCCCATTCATAGCAGGCCTGAGCGAATGAAACATCGGGCCTAGACTCATACCAATCTATTAAACCGATATCTGGCATGAATATTGCACCAAGGAGCATACCACAGATTATCGCAACAGCGACGGTAGTTACGAAAACTTGTGCCAGATAGACTTCGGGCATTATCGGCAGGTTCCCTTTGACAAGATCATCAGAGAGTTTTTTGTCGTTTCGTGCTCGCTTCTTGAAAGCACGGCCTAGAATTCTGTGGCAGATTTTTTGCCAAGCAGTTAACTCCATTCATCACACCTCCATATCATATTGTTTGAATCAACGTAGACCGTCAACACGTGCTAGAATCTCGTGCGGGCGCACGTAATATTCGGTGATTATCTGGCTAACTTGGTCAGCCTTTCGTATATCATTCAGAACCATCCATTCAAGGATTCTCTTTCTTGTCCTCAATTCCCTACGCATCTCATCTTGACTATAATTGATTTTAACCATAATCTTCTCTAAGACGTATGACTTACCTGAGAAGATGAAATCATCATTCCCTACATTCCATCGGAAAACTTCGTTGGTAATTATTTCCAAAGAATTTGGATCGATACCAACAATCTCGACTATTTGCTTAGTCCTTCTAACACGTCTACCGTTAATACGGGTCTGAATCTGAATAACACATCCTTCTAGAGCAGGAAGTAGAACACGAGGTATGTCGATTGGTTTGTTCTCGAGACGGTGAACAAGTGAAGCTACTGAATCTGCGTGCACTGTGGAGTATGCGCAGTGACCTGTAGCCATTGCCTGGAATAGAACATACGCTTCAGCACCACGGATTTCACCCACGATAATGTACTCAGGTCGTTCACGAAGAGCAGCCTTTAGTAACTCGAATTCTCCAATCTCTCCTTCGTTGGATTCTCCACCGAAACCTTGTCTTGTCAAACCAGGAACCCAGTTTGGTTGAGGAATGTTTACTTCACGAGTTGATTCAATACTTACAATCTTCATCTGCCATGGAATAAAGATACACATTGCGTTCAGTGTAGTTGTCTTTCCAGATGCAGTACCTCCTACGAATAGCATCGGAACTTCATTTTGGAAAGCGACCCAAAGATAGGCGCCCATCAATGATGACAATGTTCGGAAAGCGATGATGTCGCAAGGAGAAAACGGATCATCCTTGAATCTTCGAATACAAAATGCTGAACCACGAGTAGAAACTTCACGCCCCAACTTCATGACAATTCTCGAACCATCCATCAGGGTAGCATCCAGTAGCGGGTCAGCAACTGAAATGTGCTTACCACATCGCTGTGCCAACTTGATAACATATGATTCCAATTCGTGGTCAGTTTCCCAAACACAGGTTGTTTCCACTGATTCGAATTTACGATGGTAGGCGAAAATTGGTACATTTGTACCGTCGAGAGATACGTCTTCTACGTTGGCGTCGTTCATTAGAACGTCCATTTTACCGTACCCTACCAGGTCTCTTCTGAGATAGTAGAACAGCTTTGATTTCGACTTTTTGTTTATCTTAAGTCCATATGCTTTGATGACTTTGTCCATTGCAGTACGCAGATAAGCAGTAGGGTCCGCATCGATTTCTTCGATATCTGCAGTTAGTGAGCGGATGAAGATGTCTAACAGTTCATCCCTCCATTCTTGCTCTTTCTTGTTCAATGGAGGTTCAATAATTTGGTAAATGATGTTCAGTGTCCTCTTATCACGGACAATTCTAGCGAAAGCATGCGGTGGCATAACCGGATACTTGTCAAGTTCATCGTACATTGCACGTTGTTGGTTGCGCTGCCTCTTTTGGCCACCTCCACTTTTTTTTGCCATATGTAGAACCCCCTGACACCCAAGACACGGTTACCCTCGGTTATGACCTTTCGCCATTGTGAGGGGCCCTACGGGCCCTCTCACAGAGTATTGAGCCAAGCCGAAACACTGGATTCTAAGTCCTCGAGATTGGATTCATTTGGAAATGTAATATCGGCTTCGGCAATGATAACATCAAGCCCCCAACCTGCCTCTCTGGCGTCTCTTTTTTCCAGATCGGACAAATCGCCATCTTCGGAACGTGCTCTGGATTGGACTCTCTCGAACCTCAACCCTTTAGATGCTGTAACTGCAACAACTAGGAACTTGTCGTTCCAACTATCTACGAAAACTTCTCTTTCAGCGGTCCCTCTCAACCCTTCAATCAAGACTATTGGATTGTCCATCAACAAATGATTCACCGCTTCAGTCAATCGATGCGCCAAGACATCATCTCCATGTTCAGCACGCAACTGGGTAGCGATTTCCCCAAACACTTGGGGGGCCTCTGGTATCCCTCGTGCTCGGACTTCAGCTCTGACCATGTCTCCCATTGAACGGACAGGAATACCTCTAGACTCCAGTATCGCTGCGAACTCTCCTTTGCCAGCAGCAGGCAGTCCACTGACTGCAATTACGAGTCCCATATTAGCAACGGGAAGGTTTCAATTGTTGAACTCTGCCCTTCCCCATTTGCGGTCAAGTAGTTTCATCAAGATAATTGAAGCACCCACCAAGCCAACACTTACCCAAAGAATACCTTTGAAACCTGCAGCCATTTGTGCATTGTCAAAATCGACGGCTTCAGCTTGCAATCCTCTATCTCCAACTTGGTCGGCCCAATTCTCGTAAAACGATACATCTCCTTGAGTGAATGAAAGAAGGAATAAAGAAAGTAGAGGAATTACTGTTCCTATCCAAAACCAGGTCATTATTTTAGCATCAAATATCGCTTTATTAGGAGCCAAACCCATCAAGAAGGCTGTTAGACAAACAATGTAAATGCTATTCGCAATCATTACGATTAAGCCAACTGGTAGAACAGCCCATTCATCTAACTTCCAAGCCATCAAACATAGGAATATCACCGAGATCCATGTTGTTGCTAGGAAATACACTGTCACTTTGGCTCTGATCAATTGGGGGACACTAAGGGGCAATCCATTCATGTGTTCTGGAGAATCTAACGCGGTTAGCCATGAATAAAAATTGAAACCGAAGAATCCCAAAAATGGAGCGTAAGAGAGCAGATTGATTGGGATGGGCGCTTCTGCAAAGTCAACTAACCAAGCCATTAGCAAGAGAACGACCAGAGGCACAGAGTAGGATACTGTCATTTTCTTCAATGAACCTGAACGTACCAAATCTACTGCTTCCTTTGCCACTAGTAATCTTAGAGGGCCGTTTCCTAAGAAACCTAAACGATTCCATGCGGGAAGGAATATTTCTTTCTTTGAAACGACTTTAACTTCGAAATCATCCAATATTAATTGCGATGCTATCCAAGCGAGTAGTACTGAAATTGCTAAGGCTGGAACTGCCAATAGAATACCATCTGGTTGCTGTGTTGCAAGCCCCCAGAGGAAATATTCTCTAGGTATTATGCCAAGCCCAATTGTAGTCCCGAGTCCAATAACTGCCAATGGTGTGATGCGGCTTACCCAGCCACCAAGCAGCCACAGAGAAGAGGCTATGAATGAGAAAGCCAATCCTTGAGCCAATGTTACAACCATAGCAATCCATGTCCGAGGCAAACTGCTGAACTCGAGAGGCGTGCTAACATTGGTGAAACTCTCCAGTAAAATCCCAACACCCATTCCGGTAATTACCGGAGTCAGAATAAGCATTACGTAGTAGGATAAATCCTTCATGTAGTAAGCAAAATGTGCAGTAGGGTTGGTCAAAGGTTGTAGAGCAGGAGATGCCAAAATGTAATTCTTGGTACCAGTCCTTGCTAGAACTTTCTCGCGCCCTAAGAAGGCGAATGACCCCATTCCTAAACTAAACAATAACAATGGTAGATGGAGAGCTATGCGCATGTCTCCCCAAGAAAATGACTTCGAATCAGACAATGAGTCTGCTCCTTGAGCCGCACCTTCCCCCACTAAGAACTGGAGTCCGATTGTAGCAATCATTGTCACTAATGCTACCAGTAATGGAAATAGAAGGATTCTTCTTTTCTTTGCAAAATCCAGGTTTTCCCTAAATTCTTCAACAAACATTACTTTGAAAGTTGCAGAGAATGCTTTCCAACCTACAAGGGGGTTATGCAAATGAATACCTCCTCCACCAGAACCAAGTGATTCGGGGAGTGATTGGTCTGTCACTTCAGACCAATCTCTACTGGTAATCGATGCAGACAAATTTATTCCTCCTCGTTCACACCTTCATCGCTTAATCTCTCTGCTTCTTGAATTGAATGACCAACCAGCCGTATGAAAACATCTTCTAATGTTTCACTTTCTGATTCTTTAAGTCCCTTCACGGTTCCTGCAGCCAATACCTTTCCATTGTTGATAATAGCCATACGATTACACATTCTTTCTGCCATTTCTAAAACGTGAGAACAGAGGAAAATGGTTCCCCCTCCAGCAACCATATCATGCAACCATTGACGGCATTTCCTTTGATAGATCGGATCAAGATTGGCGAATGGTTCATCCAAAAATAATAACCTTGGCTCGTGAATAAATGCTGATGCTAACATGACTTTTTGCCTTTGACCCTTTGACAAGTCTTTGCACATAGTGTCACTCTTTTCTTGTAAACCAAACCAATCCATCCAATGTTCGACTTTATGGTCCAAGTCATCGATTCCACGTAATTTACCAACGAATTGCAAAAACTCACTAGGGGTTAGATATGATGGGGGAGACTCTGACTCTGGTACGATTCCGATGTTGGCTTTGAGTTTTTGAGGGTCTTTAGCGGCATCTATTCCTAAAACCTCAACAGCACCAATACTAGGTCGCAGTTGCCCTGTTAGTAATTTGATAAATGTGGATTTACCAGCCCCGTTCGGCCCAAATACTCCGAAAAACTCTCCGGAACTTACCTTGACATTGAGTGGGTGTAAGGCTACGAAATCACCGTATCTCTTACCCAAATCCTTTGCTACAACCAAGGACTCTTCGTTGGCGGACATATACTTAGGGCGGGCCTCACGAACTTCAATGTGTGCTTAAGGATTGATTTGCTATGACTTTCTCGGAGGTGGTATGAGCGAAGTTGTAATCATCGATGAAATCCCTTGTGAGAGCGGAGATGGAGTTATTGCTAAAGTCACTATCAATCGACCAGATAAGTTGAATGCACTAAACCAAGACGTCGGTTCTGCACTGAAAGAAATGTGCGAATGGGCTGAAAATAATGATTCTGTCAGATGTGTCGTAATTACAGGTGCTGGGCCAAACCCTCCACCTGAAGGTAAGCGCGCCAAACCAAACGCATTTGTTGCTGGTGCCGACATCACTGAATTCGTTGGAAAGGGCTCTGAGTATATCCTTGAATTGTTCACAGATAACGCAATCGAAGCAATTTGGAACCTGTCAAAACCCACAATCGCAATGGTCGATGGTTTTGCATTGGGCGGAGGCTGTGAAGTTGCATGCTCTTGCGACATTAGAATTGCAAGCACTAGAGCTATATTCGGTACTCCAGAGATCAAATTAGGGTTAATTCCAGGATATGGTGGAACACAGAGGCTGGTTAATTTGGTCGGTTATGGAAAGGCAATGGAAATGATGATGACCGGTAATAATGTTGGTGCTGAAGAGGCTCATCGCCTAGGAATCGCTAACCAATTGTGCACTCCTGAAGAATTACTAGACACAACTATGTCACTAGCACAAACAATCGCAGGAAAGTCAATGCATACACTTAGAGTTGCAAAGAAAACAATCCGTGCAGCCTTGGATAACAGTTTGACTGATGGAGTCAAAATTGAAGCACTTGCATTCGCAAACCTATTCGATACTGAAGACAAAGAAATCGGCGTCAAAGCATTCCTCGATAGAAGTGAACCTAAATGGGTGCATAAGTGACTAGAACCCTACAATTATTTGCCAAGCGATTGCGAATATTGCCACATCGGCAATTGCATGAGCGACCCACGCAACCCAAACACTGCGGTATTGAACATAGATCCAAGAAAATATTACACCGCCTGTGAACACTCCAATTGAAGCCAGTAGATTACCCAATGGCTCGATGAAATAAGCCATTGCAATCGTATGGTGAACTGTAAATATGGCAGCGGAGATTAGTATTGGAGGCCATTTTCCTCCAACTAATTGTTCTACTTTTGAAGTTATGAACCAGCGAAAAACGTATTCCTCAAGTACTGAGTTGATAAAAATCCAGAATATAATTGCAATAGCCAACTTCCATGGAACAGTTAATCCAAATGGTTCCAGAATAAGTGTCAAATCTTCACTCGATAAAACCAAATCCCCCAGCAGAAAATACACTAGAAAAATAGTTACGGCCATTCCAATGCCAAGTAGTGTAGAAACTAACCATCCTCCCATTTTAGGAAGAGAAATTGACTTCTGTCCATTCTCAACTTTGAGATACCAAAATGCAGGTAAGCCAAACATCCATAATTTTGTGAATATAAAGACAAATATTGCTAGAATTCCTGCTTTCAAAACAAACCCAGTAGTAACTGAAATTGTTGGTGCGATTGCTACCAAAATAAGCCCGTACAGAGCCAGCCTCTTATCAGTGGTTGATTTTTCAGCAATTGTTTGCATCAAAAACCTCAATCTTGGGACATCTCATCTTTCAATGCAGCTAGTGCGCCTGATGCTCCAGGCGGTGGTGGAAGTTCAGGCAACCCCAATTCAGAAGGAGATGGTAACCCCAAAGGAAGGGTTGGGAGTTCTGTATTGTCCCTTGCGCTCTCTACTGCGACATAACCGGAGTCTAATGGGACTCTGAGTTTGAGGATTGTTGAATCATTGATTCTAACAAGTGTGGCTCCGTAAACGTGGCCTGCTTCGGCAGTGGCGGGTTCAACCAAGATTTCGTGACCATGTCTTTCGCTTTGGATTAATCCAACCAAATCTTCTCCAGCACTATGCTCTTCCCACATCTTTGCAGTAGAAGCTCTGATTTCAGCCATCTGTCCCCTTCTGCGCTCTTCTATTCGAACACGTATTCGGTCATGCTGTTCTTTCTTGTTTTGAATATGAGCTGCTATATTCGCATCTTCAATAGATTGCGGTGAGACTTCTACAACGAACTCATCCGCTACATGGACTTCTTCTATGGTAACTGAAATCTCTTCGAAATCATCATCTGGATCTACTTGCACCATGTCTTCGTCTTCGACATATTTGCTAGCTGCTACTTTAGCCATCTTCCTTTCTCGCAGTGAGGCTCCATCCATTTCATCTAAAACAACTATTTCGGGAATATCTACAGAATCTTCGGAACTGGAAGTTGAACTGGCAACTACTGCGCGTGCTTTTCTTACAGGTTGCTCTTTTTGAGGACTATCTCCTAGGTAAACCCATATGATTGCCAAAAGGAGGATACTGCCTACTATTGCCCAGCGTCCATTTTCGTCAAAATCGCTCTGCATCGTGAAGAAGACAATGATATCTCCTACGAGTAAGAGTAACACGACAAGCCTGGAAATATTCATGCTGCTCACCTCACTCCAAAACGCTCACACACAAGAATCTCACCCTCGAATGTCGAGGTGTGATAAAAGGCTGGATAGTGCTCTACGGCGATGAGAATAGTGCTGCTTTTCTTCCATAGTGATACCACCAAATGGAGTCCCGTGAGTGCTTCTATCACCCATTTCTCCAACAGGTAACGCCTCTCCATCGGCATCCAAATCTGCTGGGATGAAGATTGGGTCGAAGCCAAACCCTTCACCTTCGACTGAACTGTGAGATATTCTTCCAGGACAGACTCCTTCTGCAACTGTTGTCTCACCATTGTGATATAGTGCAGCGACTGCTCTAAATTCTGCACTTCTTAGATTTCCATCTTGGATTGGGTCTTTACTCTCTAAATGTTTCATCAAAGTAAGAACTCCTTGAACACCTAATGTCTCAAGGGCATAGGATGAATAAACACCGGGGAAGCCATTCAATGAATCAATGAAAAGGCCTGCATCTTCCACAAGAAGCATGTCATCAGGTTCTGGAAGATGAGGTATAGCCTGTTCCAATTTTGAAAGTGCTACGATTTCTAGATCGTCTGTTTGAGGTTCTGTCGCTTCAAATTCAAACTGCCTAACAGGTATTCCAAAGTGAGAAAAATGCTCTCTAGCTTCAGCAACTTTGCCTTCGTTTGTGGTCATGAACCATAATGTCATGAATAGGCCCTGTAGTGTATGGCATTTGAGGATGATTGATAGAGTTGGGCAAATGAGAGGGTTTCGTGAATTCATATTTGGCAGTCGCAATCGGCGGTGCAATCGGCGCAACACTACGTTTCGCGGTTTCTGAATGGGCTGGAACCCCTCAAGCGACTTTGATTGTAAATGCTGTAGGCTCGCTTCTGCTAGGCATATGTATGGCAGCACTGGCTAACGAAATGATATCCAAGGAGATGACTTTGTTGCTGGGAACAGGGATTCTGGGTGCATTTACTACTATGTCCACATTCTCATTGGAGACTGTTGAAATGTGGGGAGATGACCGAACTAGGGCTGTCGGTTATGTATTAATCACGATGATATTATGTCCACTTCTAGCCTATGCTGGCTGGAAAGCAATAGAAACTACTGCTTGATTGAAAGCATTCTTTCAAGTGCCAACTTGGCACCTTTCTGAACCGACTTCTCTACCTTTACTTGGTTTGGAACTTCGCCATCTGCCAGCTTTTCCAATACATCCATCAGATAAACAGGGTGAATCATGTACATTGTTGAACAAGGACAAACTGTTGGCTCAAGGCATTGAATGTCCAAGTCTTCATGCGTAGCATCTAGTCTTGCAACCATGTTAATTTCAGTACCAACTGCTATTTTTGTTCCTGGCTTTTGCTCAGCAACATATCTGCGGATAAACTCTGTACTTCCATTGGCATCTGCTGCTTGAACAACTTCCATCGGGCATTCCGGGTGAACTACTACCAAGCCACCAGGGTTGGATTCGCGGAAAGAGTCGATTTGAGAAACTGTGAATCTCTTGTGGACCGAACAGAAACCGTGCCAAAGAACTATCTTCAAATCCTCAGGTAAAATATTCTCTTGTCCAGGAGTCCAAACAGCCATCTGTTCCAGAGAAATACCCATTGAAATACCAGTGTTTCGGCCTAAGTGTTGGTCTGGGAAGAAGAGTACTGCGCCATTAGGTCCTGCACGATCATAGGCCCATTGTAGTATTCCGGCAGCATTGGAAGAAGTGCAAACAATCCCTCCATGCCTGCCACAGAAATCTTTCAACTCTGCTGCACTGTTCATGTAGGTTACAGGAATCAAACATGAATCTCCTTCTTTTGCAGTAGCAGGGTCACTCAACCCTGAACGCTCGAGAATATCTTCCCAAGCAATTTCAACTTCATCTAATGCAGCCATATCTGCCATCGAACATCCTGCACGCATGTTAGGCAAGATAACATTCTGTTCGTCTGAAGTGAGAATATCTGCTGACTCTGCCATGAAGTGAACGCCACAAAATATGATGTTCTTTGCTTTTGATTGAGCTGCTAATTCTGATAAAAGGAAAGAGTCGCCTAGCAGGTCCGCATGCATCACAATCTGGTCTCTTTGGTAGTGATGGCCAAGAATAAGCAAATCTTCGCCCATCTGTTCTTTCAGTTCAGCAATCCTGTCTGCGATTGCTGCTTCCTCAGGCCCCATCTCATCATTTGTGAAGTCGATGGCGCACATGGGCAATGACATGGTCATGGGTGAGCCTCAACCACCGGTACAGGTACCCCTTTTTCAACCATGCACCGCTCCCGTTAATACAATGCAAGCATGGGTTGGCGGCGAAAGACTACACCTCGGCGCTGAAGCCGAGGTGATTTCCGGCTCTTGGTACGGCAGGCCAGCTATTCTCAAAAAGCGACGCCAGAGAGGATGGCGTCATCCAGATTTAGACAAATCTCTAACATCCAAACGAATGACAAATGAGATCAAATTAACCATTTGGTTAGCCGAGAAAGGAGCACCAGTACCTGCAATATGGGATGTGGACTTGGATGAAGCATCGATAATTATGGAAAAGATTGACGGGAGACCTTTGATTGAAGTATTACGATCAGGATCATATGACAATAATCTACTGAATAAAGTTGGCAGAGCAATCAGGTTTTTCCATCGTAACGCTGTAAATCACGGGGATTTATCGACAAATAATATTCTTATTACTAATGAAGGAGAAGCAATCCTAATCGATTTAGGACTGGCTACTAGAGAATACGAATTAGAAGGCCTAGGCATAGACCTGCATGTGCTTCACGAAATCCTTCGGGCCAGCCATCCAGATATTGAGAATGCGATGGATGAGGTATTAGAAGGATATCTCGGCTTAGATAATGAATTAGGAGAAGCACCTGAGGCACCAGGAGGACAGCCACCTAGTGCAAAGGATGTGTTGAAACGCCTTGAGCAAATCATGAAACGTGTTCGTTATCATGGTAGATGACTTTGTGAGACTCTCTTTGCCTCTGCATTATATTGACAAATATTAGCGCTATAGTCAATATCACACCTATCTTCAAAATGTTCGAAGCATAGGGTTGAAGGCTAGGTTCTTTTTGTTGGACTTCAACGCTTATGACTCCATCTTCGTCTGCTTGTTGATACACATAATGGTCTTTCAAAACCATCGGTGCCCATTGGTCTAACTCATCCGCAGTTAGGGGTTTAAGAATTTCAGAATCAATGTCGTAAATGTAAATCTCTCTGTCAGCATATTTCTCAGAGGCATTAGCAGGGTCGATATTTGCGTAAGCAGAGAACATCAAAACGCCATAATCCATGTGAGGGTCGTAAGCCGCATATTTTGGGTCAGAAATAATCTCGCTATCCCCTGTGACAGTATCGAGTAACATCAGTCTTGAAGTTGCATTAATATCAATAGTTGCAGCTAATTTATCCTCAAATAATGCCACACTGGTGATTGATGCATTCGGCAAATCAACATTGAATCCTGAATCGATTAAAATTTGATCTTCACCAACACCGGCTGTAGCGTTAAGAGGGATTGAAATCAACCCCTCACCATCAATTATTCCAAGATGTACCGTGTCTGCATCACTTGCAAACACCATAGCAATTTGATCACCACTCGATTCAAACACCAATATCGAATCTCCGTCGGCTGCAGCCGGACCATCCATTTCAACTCCTTCGTAAGACCAATAGGAGATTTGACCATCTTCTAGAATCACCAAACGGTCATCTGAAACGAACTCAATGGCGCTTGGAGATGAAACTTCAATCATTGTTTGTATTGTATATGGATCTTTCATATTTACTAATATCAAATTAGTTTGATTGGCCATTATCAATAAATCGCCCTGAATGTCATATGTCGAATTAGCATCAAGAATTGGTTGAACGACTACTATTTCAGAATCTAAATCAGATAAATCGTGAACGACTACTATCGCACCGTCCAATTTTTCATCGAGTGTTACTAACCAACCATCAGCAGCAGCAACGCCCACTGGAGCGTCAACTCCTCCTGCAGGTATCGACTGGTGAGTCAAATCCCAGGTAATTACTCCCGCAACAAGAATAATCACAACCGTTAGCATTACACCCGTCTCTTTACTCGATGGCTTACTATATCGAGAAAATTGTTCTTTAGCATTGGACATAATCACGTTGTAAGCTCTTTTCGGGTTTGTTAGAACTGTTGCAAGTCTTGCATTGATAGTTCTTTCATCAAATATTCTCCACATTGGGTCTGACATCTTGTTGGCAATACTAACTGCGATAGCAGCAACAATCATTCCTCCAATGATATCCATGAACCAGTGTATTCCAAGGTAAAGAATACAAAATGCTGTCAATAAAACGTAAGCGAATACAATCCGGCGATAAATTATCCACCTATTGTCAGTATCGAATCTTAGTAAGCAAAGCCAAACTGCGAATGGGAATCCAATATGCAAACTTGGCATTCCATTTGTTAACGGGTCTATACGGTGGAACCAGTCATTGATTTCAGGGGTGTGATTGTAGGCAAGAGTTTCCATTCCAGGAATGTAATTACCCGTCACATGTACATTGAAGAATAGATAGAATGGTATCGCGAGGACATACACCCAGAAAATAGTCAGAGTGATTCTGTCTGCAATATATCTATCATCGAAATATGCAAAGTAGAAAATCGAGACATAACAGATTACCATGAACCCTACCACGTAGAAATGTGTCATGAAATCGGTCAACCAGTCTGCTCTGAACGTTTCTTGGACCCATAATGCCATATCTCCTTCAATAGCATAAATCCAAGGAGTCATATTCAGCATACCATCTGTATTTGCCATCAAAATACGATCTACTTCATCGAGGAAATCCTTAGCATTATAGATGCTGAGAACTATTCCGAAGTGCAGCCAATATCGGCGCAAGAAGTCGATGAAACCGTGTAGAGTGACCTTAGCCCAAGGTGGCTTAATCAAAGGCATTAGCAATACCCCAACGGCTAATGCAGAAATCAGCCAGGTAAGATAAACACCATCCACAGTAAGACCTCCAATTAAACTCGGGTCAGAATGGCATACAAGTGTATTTCCACTTCAGACACGCTCATTTGGTACTTTCACCATGCCCCGTGGACGTAGTCTTTACCGTTATCAGGGTCGAGTTTAGAACCTAATCTCCACATTCGCTCAAAGCGATGAATTCCAGATGAGCAACCGCTTGTCCATTCGAATGAAAGGGCATAGTTCCCTACTGGCCTTACGGTAGGTTTCTCGCGTGGTAGTTTTTCGATATTCCTGCGCAGCACCATAGAAGATTGGTCGTCATTGCGTTGAGGAGCACACTTAGCGCATGGACAAGCATGTCTTAGATTATCATAGGTGACCTCGTGTTCAGTCCCATCAGACCAAGTGAGATGCATGTCGAAGTCTCTTCGCTCTAATCGTTTTAATTCAGGGATATCCATTGGTTATCCCTCAGATAATTTCTAGTCCGCCGTCGTTAGAAGCAGATTCAACCTTGTGTTGTATGTTCTCTACGACTTTATTGAATGCGATTGCTGAAGGTCCTTCTGGTTCGGAAACGATACGATGAACTCCGTCGTCTCCACCTCTAACAAAACCAGGGTCGAATGGTAACTTACCCAAAAATGGTACTCCGAATTCTTCGGCTGTCTTCTGGCCACCGCCTGCTTTGAAGATGTCCAAAGTGCCTGCCCAGTCACCATTTTCATCGGTAGTAACTCTGATTGTTTTACCGCCCGGTGCTGCCAACTCTAATTCGGTTCCAGCTGGTGCTTTACCACGAACGGTGTAACCGCTCATATTTTCGATTACTCCGATTACATCTACCTTCAATGAATTAGCGAAAGTGATCGACTTCCTAGAATCAAGCAATGCAACATCTTGAGGTGTGGTTACAATTACCATACCATCGATGTCCGGTAAATTCTGAGCCACAGTAAGCGGTTCATCAGATGTACCAGGTGGGAAATCGATAATCAAGTAATCCAATTCTCCCCAATCGACATCCCCGATAAATTGCTGAATTGCACCTAATTTAATCGGTCCACGCCATACTACAGGAGTATCTTCATCTTCCAGTAAGAACGCCATGGAAATGACTTTCACGCCAAGATGTCCTTGAGCAGGATGTATTCTTCCTGCTTCTACATTCAATCTTCTACCATCTAGACCCATCATCTTGGGAACGTTAGGCCCTGTGATATCGATATCTAGGAGCCCAACTTTGAGACCTTGCTGAGCTAATGATAATGCTAGTCCGGTTGCAACTGTTGATTTGCCAACGCCACCTTTACCTGAGAGGACCATTATCTTGTGTTTGATAGCCTTACCCATCTCTGAAATCGCCATCTTGCGCTTCATTTGATTGTATGCTGCTTCCAT
This sequence comes from Methanobacteriota archaeon, assembly GCA_009936765.1. GTDB lineage: Archaea > Thermoplasmatota > Poseidoniia > Poseidoniales > Poseidoniaceae > MGIIa-K1. Next base: position 853 of record JAACDL010000003.1, on the reverse strand, counting down.
CTTCTTCTGCTCTTCAGGTGAAGCAGGAGCAGGTGCGTCTCCGGGGTTATTGACCTTAATCGGTGAGTCAGCCATCAGTTGAGTCGGCGGGTGTGCCATACTTCAACCCTTTTTCAGTTAGGATTTGCAACATGATGGCAACTAATACCCAGACTGCGATTGACCAATCGGCCTTCATTCCTGCATAAGCCCACCCTAAACCAGCACTCAATGCAACGACTGGGACTCTAGAGTGACGTACATCACCTTTCAATAAATGCAGGCACATTCCTGCAAACAATGTCTGTAATGTGATTAAAGCCGCCACAATTCCAAAGAAGACATCCCAGTCGTTTGCTGCTGCAATAATGTGGGTAACGAATAGAGTGACAAAGACTCCAGTGTAAACTAGAATTGGACGCCACATCGATTGTCTCTACATGCCATTGGTTCATATGTCTCTTCGTTGCACAACTCAATATGCGACTACTATTCGTCTGTGTTGGCAACTCCTGCCGCTCTCAAATGGCTGAAAGCATTGCTAGAAGTTTAGGACACGATGCTGCAAGTGCAGGCACCCATCCAGAAACAAGTGTTAGCGCCAATGCCATCAAGGTTCTACAATCCAAAGGACTGAGTACTGAAGAACTGTATCCAAAATTAGTGGACGAGGTAGATTGGAAATCGTTTGACATGGTCATTTCGATGGGATGTGGAGTCAGTTGCCCGGCTATCAGAATAGACCAAGACTGGGGGCTTGATGACCCATATGGACAGCCATTAGAGGCCTTCGAAGCATGTGCTAATACAATCGAAGAAAACATCAAAAGTTTGCCAAATCAGTAAACTAACTCCCTGATCCAAGTCTGGTAGT
>JAACDL010000069.1 GCA_009936765.1 Methanobacteriota archaeon | reverse complement strand
TGTTTTCATCACAGAAGAATATGGTTCTTGTATAGTGCTAATGGATTGGGACCGAACGGGAGGTAGGTTACAAAAAAGATTGATGGATTCCATGGGTAGTCTTGACATTAAACCTTCAGACGAATGCCGTAGGGCACTTTCGAAAGCCATGAAGCCAGATACAATGTGTGTTGAGGACTTACCCTCATTCCTCGGGCAGCATAACGCCTGATTCTTTCACAGTATTCAGCACCACATGAGTGTAAGATCGAGTTATACCATCGAGAGTAAATACAGTTTTAGTCAGATTATCTAGGTCTTCTCTGTCTTTTACTCGAGCCAGTACCATCGAATCCCAATCGCCTGTAACATCGTATACGCTGAATACCCTTGAGTCGGCAGAGATGTTCTTCTGAACATCCATGATTTTGCCTTTCTCAATACACAGTCCTGCCATAACAGTCATGCTCCAGCCTACCGATTCTGCACTCAAGATAGGCGCATAACCTCGAATCGTTCCTTCGTCTTCCAATTTTCTTAATCGGTTAGTGATGGTTCCCTGAGCAACACCAACAATCTGTGCTAACTGTCTTTGTGAAAGCCTGGCATCTTCACAAAGGGCCTCAACTATCGCACGGTCGGTAGAATCTAGAACCATATTTGTGAACGAAGGGTAGACAGTTTTCAATCATTCGTCCTAGGTTCGGGTAGGTTTAGATCGAGTATCCAATCTCCAAGTTGCTCTACTTTGACACAAAGTTGCAGAGAAAACTCTCCTTCTCCACTAACTCTTAATGTCCCGGAGTGAGTCTGGTTGGGGGCAACAGTTTCTTTCTTGATGCGGCCATTAGCCTTCCATCCTTCACCCATCATTAGTTCGCCAATATCGATAGAATAGCCGGTTATTATCCGGTATTCGAGAACACCTTTCTCTGATGTCCAAGAGCCTTCTAAGCGCGGTAATCCGATTTCGCGCTTCCTTTCAGCCATCACGACAAATCCAATGCAGAACATTAGTCCAATAAGCATCAACAATGGAGTCAATGATGCACCTTTGTCAACAGATTGCCAGGAGGTCGGCATTTTTGCCCTCTGTATTGATAACACACGATTAGATGTTTCATTCTCAAAACCTCCAATCATAACTAACAACATTTCATAGTCATTTGCGTGGCTAGCGTCACCAAAGTCAATACCTGCACCATCTAAATGGTCTCTTGTGATTGTCTCATTCCATGCATTAGTAGTATTGTTAGTGAAAAAGAATGTCGAAGAAGGCGCCCAATCTCTCACTAGATTGTGTACTACTCTTCCTTTGGAATCAATAGCCTCGGATTCAATTATGAAAACGTGCATCTGCGTAGCCCCGTTCAACGCTTTAGGGTTAGTCCAAGTAGCAGTAATGTTGAGAAGTTCAACTTCTGTTGAGCCAATTAATTCGATATTCCATTCAATTTCAACTTCATTGGTTCTAACCTCCGATCCTATGTCTGAAATATTCTCCGGATATCCGTCAATAGCCACAGATGGCGTTTGGTTGAATCCATGATACATCATTCTGGCTTCAGCATCATCTTCAGGAAGGCCACCATCTTCTTCATCAGCTCCGGTTCTCCAGTGTAATAATGTGATTTCTCCATCTCTATCCATTTTGACTAATTCTTCTAATTGCTCCTCATCACCAGTTCCGTGGAACCATTCAACTAGAATTGGAGCATCGGATTGGCTTTCATAGTGCCCTTCAGAATAGATTGAAAGGTCCGATATTGCAGTTACAAGTGGCAAGAATAGTAGTGCCACAAAAATTGCGAAAAGCCTCATTCCTCTTCCTCCTCATCCTCGATTCCAAGTTTAAGTCGAAGAATATCTTGCTCTTTTTGATCAATCATCAAAGAGACTCTTGCGGCAATCCATACAGGCAGCATGTATTCTCCGCACCTGAGTATTGCAGACCCCTTCTCGACGACAGTAGGGAAGTCTTCACAGAGAGGTGCGCGACCTTTGAGCATTGAAATCATAGTTTCTTGATCAATTTCAATCAGCCCTTTGGTAATATGGGGGCGGAGTAATTCCAGTGCCTCCTGCCTTGTTCTCCAGGTGCCCTTGTTGTCCGTGAAACAAGGCTGTCCAACATGAATAACTCGTAATGGATGGAATGTATCTCCCGGCCAAAAGTCTCCTTTTTTGTTGGTAACTGTCGGCTTGTAAAGTCTCTCAAATGCAACAATGTTTGAGACATTCACCCTTCTTCCGCGATGCCACCAAGTAAATTTCGACTTGTCAATGCCCCACTTATCACATATTTGTGATACGATTTCCTGTTCTGCGATTCCAGTAGAATGTTTGTTCTTATTTTGACGAGGCAACTCTTGCGGATCTCGATTTAACTCTCTTTTCAAAATCATCGAGCGTGCAATGCCTTCAGGAGTCCTTTCAGCCACATGTTCAAACAAGGCAACATAGAACCCTCCGGTATTGTTGTCATGCTGATGAACTCTGATGGTTGATGACAAGTCAGGAGATTCAATACCCCTTTGCCCCGGGTTTAGCATTACTTCGGAAAGGCCGGGAAGTTTGGGAATCTCGCCTCCCCATTCGACAACTTCGGACTTCTCATTCAGAATCGGCCAATCACTGATTCCTTTGTGGCAGATTAAACCGGGGAACAATCTCTCCGAATCAACTTTTACAAGTTCGAGCCATGGGCATTTTTGCAGAATTTCGCACACTACCGCCTCATTTTCAATCGGGTCTAGTGAACATGTAGAGTAGACCATCCGGCCCCCTGGAACCAACAATTGTGCAGCGCGATGAGCAATGTCCACCTGAAGTTTGAACAAACTCCTTCCAACCTTAGGTGTCCATGAGCGCCACAATTCACGGTTTTTACGAGTCGTAGCAGTGCCACTGCAAGGGGCATCTACAACGATTCCATCCACTCCTGGTTCTGGCATTCTTCCGATATGTCTTCCATCATGCTGCATAATCAGCATATTCTCAATGCCGAGCCGTCCACGATTTGTTACCAATAAATTCAATCTCCCTGAAGATGGTTCATTAGCTAAAACTAATCCATTCGGTACCGCTTCTGCGAGTTGGGTTGCCTTAGAACCAGGGGCGGCACATGTGTCCATTATCAGTGTCCCATCTTTCGGCTCAAGCACTACAGGTGGTAGCATCGAAACGGCTTCTTGCCTTGTAATTCTACCAGTCTCGTGAAGGAGCATTAAAATCTTCTTAGATTCATCATCGGGGTAATTTCCTTTCGAAAAAGGCATACTCCATGATTCAGATGTAACTAACCAAGGTATACGTTCTCCTCCAATCGACTCAAGCATTTTTCTAGTCCAATCGATATCATGCCTTCTTGGGGTTAGGCGCATTGTTATTGGAAGCGGAGATGATGCCACAGGCAACCAATCCTCAACATTGATGCCCAGAATCTTGGCCAAACCTGTCAATGGAGTCTCGGCCAACTCTTCGAGTAGGTCTTCGCCGGCCGCTCGCACCATGTCCATGGGTCAGGCCTCTCACTCTTGTTGCTTGTGCAAGTCTAATGGCTCAGTTGTGTGTAGGAGGGGTATGGCAGAAACCTTGGTAACCATCGGATTTCTATCTGCCTTAGCCATGTTAATCTCTCCTTTATTTGACAAAGGTAAGTGGCTGGCAAGCATTACTGCAAGCAGTTGTGCCCTCTGTTTTGTCCTACTGCCGTTTGATTCAATACAGCAATCTGGAGGGTCATCTCTAGTGATTATTTCTTGTATGTGTGCTTTAATTCAATACCAAATAAACAACGGTGTTGCTAGAAAATACCTCAATGGATTGGGAGGCTGTATCACACTACTCATTCTTCTGGCTATGTACCCGGAAGAGGGTATCATTGACACAGTTAACGATTACTCTACACTTTCTAACATACAAGAAACTCTGAAATCAGTAATTATCGGACTTCTGCTGGCTCAACTACTAACGAATTCTTTGTCATTTGATAATAGAATTAGCATATTCATGATTGTTACAATCATCGCATTACAATTGGGTGCGGGTATTTTTGATGGCGATGTATTGTCAGTAGTAATTTCCGTAGCTATACTTATTGGTTTTATGCCATTCTTTGAAACCAAAATAAACAAGAAAATAGGGACTGGACAGGGCCGCTCAGTCGCATTAGGAGTTTCCACACTAATGGGCATCATTTTGATATTCAGTTTAACATATGTTTCAATTTCTGGTGTTGAGAGAATCGGCGATGGAGATGGCGCAATCGCAGTATCCTTATGGCTAACCTCTGGTGTAACGCTATTCGGTCTATTTGGAATGCTATTGCCTCTACTTGGTTTCGATAACCATCCACGCCCAGAAGCATGGGGCTGGCGTATTGGTATAGCGATTAGTCCAATGCTAATCACCATACAATCCGACTTAGCGAGCCATGTACTGTTAGGTGTAGCGCTCGCATTACTAGTTTCAATAAGTTCACCTTTGGTGTTAGAAAAGAAGTCAACAAAAGCGGTTTGAATATTGGGATGTCCCCCCAACTCTTATCAGTGGAACAAACCCGATGAGGGATTGGAGAATTACGGTTCTCCAAGGGATGGGGATCCAGATGGGAAGAGCATTTAGAGAAGGCGTAAGCCAAAAAAAGAAGGTTACAATGAGGACTAAAGCAAGGTCCTGGAAACCGTTAGCAGATTTACAAGGCCTTAGTGGCAGAACAAAAGTGATTGGTAGCGACATGGGCCCATTGGTCGAAGTTCCAGCAATGCTTAGAATTGAAAATGAGAAATGGATATTCGAACGAATTAACCAAGAAACTCTAACTCATCTCACACACAGATTAGTTATTCACGAATCCGAAGGTCCAAGAACACTTGGAGCAACTTTGGATTTAGACACTGCAATGCAGGTAGCACAAGGAATGGCTAGAACTGAAGGTTCTGTTGTTTTGATTGAACCACTTAGGTGATTCAAAACATATCCATTATCCAGGAGACAACTCCCTCGTTAACGAGGTATATGAATCCTGCAAGCCCGATACAGGCTAGGTATATTTGTCTTGGACTGATTTTCCAAGCGTCTTCTGATTCCTCATCGAAGTATCGAATTAGACCTGCAGCTTGTTGAATACCGCCGCCGTCTTTCTTTGCCATGTCATCGCCGAGAATGATTTCCTTTATCAACGCGACGCGCGGACATCATTCCTCTTCTGAGGATAAATCGACAAAAGGAATCTCTTCTTCATCTATCTTCAAAGTGATACCATCTGGGTGAACCTCTTCAACTTCAATATCGATCGATTCGGCTTCAATTCTAGCCAGTGCACGTAGCACAGCGGGCGCATTATCATCTGCCAATGCATTTCTTGCAATCTCGATATCTTCGCAATCACCCTTGGCAAGTTTCGTCGTTTCAATCAATTCATTCAGGTCGGTTCTGGCTCTACCGATATGGCTTAACCAACTTTCAGTATTCTCATCACTATTTGCGACTTTAGAGTTAAAGCGGCCTCTCCAAGATAATTCCCATGGCTTGTGAGGCAATGCTGCAACGAGGTCAAACACAACTCTTGCTCTTTCTTCTAGCGGCCCTTCGAGAGAAATTGTGTTTGCATAACATCTAGTCAACAACCCAAATCCCCAATACGAGAAACTTCTGACATTCATCACAACGTCACCAGATCTAGTAGTAAACTCCCACCGTTGTTCATCAAAACCTGGTTTTTGTACCATTGTGGGTGTTGAATTACCTTGCATTACTTTGAGTAAGGTCTGCGCTACATCACCGAGGTAAACTGCCGATATATTGGCCGGGTGTGCCTTAGGTCTGAGATATCCTTCCTGATCATATCCGTGTGTTGGACCAGCATTGCGAACCTGAGCATGCAAGATGGATTTTACGGGGTCCATTTCGGCCTGCATGGAAACGAGTAGAATGGGCTCTACCCTTCAATAATCCGCTTAATTGAGACAAGGGTTATGACCGACCGTCTCTTTGGGCGAAGTAGGTGAAGACATGGCCGCTAAACCGAAAAAGGACCCACTCGCTGCACTAATGGCACTACCCGGTGTCGGAAAAGCAACCGCAAAGAAACTCAGTGACGCTGGGATAAAATCCTCCGCAGGCATCTCTAAAGCAGGTCAGAAAGGATTGGTTAAAGCCGGAATTAGCGCAATGATTTCGAAGAAATTAATCGCAGCAGTCACCAAAAAAGCAACCTCAAAGAAACCTGCAACTAAGAAATCTCCAGCAAAAGCAACAGCTACCAAAGCAGTTTCAAAAGCAAAGTCTACTGCAAAAAAGGCGGCAACTAAGGCTAAAGGAGCGGCCAAGGCCGCTGCTTCAAAAGCAACAGCATCTGGCCGGAAAGTTGCAGAGAAGACAGTCAAATCAGATGGCGGAAATAAAGTCAAATCTTCTAAATCTAAAGACGGAAGAAAAGGAAAGACTCTCAATATTCCTCGCAATCTAAAGGATATGCCTTGGTTCAACAAAAAGTAGTATTCGAAACCGCTAGGTTGTAAGACCTCCAGCAATGCAATTGTTACATGCCAAGGCGCAAGTATGGGAAGTTGCGCAAGACAGTTGAACTTCCCGTCAAGTCCAATTGTTCTCGTTGCCGCAGTGGTAAACACTGTCCAATAGAAGGCCATGAGGGCTACTTGGTAATCAGTAATAGAGAATGGACAGGACCTTCTAAAGTCAAAAAGCGTAAGAAGGCAAGTTCATAATTCCGTATCTTCAGTTTCAACAGTTTGCGCTCGCTTGTATATTTCGCGTAAGGTTTGGTCACTGATTTCTAAATAGACTCTCGTGGTTGCGATACTTGCGTGTCCCAATAATCTCTGAATACTGACTAAGTCAGCGCCTCTTTCTAACAAACCCGTAGCAAAATTATGCCTCAATACATGCGGTGTGAGTCTTCCCCTCGGAATGCCTGCATCATCAGCCAATCGATCCATTAACCGCTGCACTGTTCTGGATTGGAATACATTACCTGCCTTTGTTACAAGCAATTGGTCCCCTGAAGGACCTCTTGATTCTCTTAAAGGAAGCCATGCTAGAATGCGAGCAACGGTAGACTGTGTGAATAATACAAGCCGGTCTTTGCCACCCTTTCCATCGCGAACCATAGCCGAATGGTCTTGCAAATCGATATCTGAAATATCCAATTCACATAATTCACTAACTCT
>JAACDL010000068.1 GCA_009936765.1 Methanobacteriota archaeon | reverse complement strand
TGAAGTAATTGCTGACACTGCTGAACTGTATGCATCAATGTATCAAAGGTTGACTGGTAATGAATTCTAATTGTGGATTCTGAGTGCGATTCCGACCTTCCTCTTTTCGGCAGCACGCAAGAACGCTAGCAGATGTTTTGCAGCATCTTGACATCCACCATCTAAAGGTTCATTCGCAGAAGGCCTCCAACATTTAGCCGTAATTCCCTTGCGTAACTTTGTGATGTCGGAAATTTCTAGCCAACCTAGAACATTCATTCTACCTATGCCGTTCTCCATGCTTGTCCCGGACATCCTAGTAGCCAAACAGTCGAGTAGATCAGACATTTCTGCAAAGACGTCTGGTTTGCTGTACTCGCGCATCCATTCACGCAGATAATTCATTGCCGAACCATCCCCATGAGGGAATCTGCCAAACCGTTCCTTAGAAATCCCCGCTTCTAATGGCTTTGACCTTCCATTTTGTGTGGTGTCAAGACATGATAGGAAGAATAGATTGGCATCGTCCCAAGGAATTGATGATCTTTTTTCTGGATTTTCAACACCTTGAGCTACCAGACGAATTAGTAAATCATCATCAGCATCAATCATCTTATTCCAATCTCCACCATTTAAGGCATTAAACACCGGAGAGAGCCGACTTGAAATCATCGGGTCAATGGTCAGAAATGGTGTAGTTGTGTCCATCGCTTCTTCCATATCCGGGCCGAGATGCCCCTTAGGGATGAAGTCAGCGGTTGGAGAAGAAAGAATCTAGCCTCTTAGAAATATCATCTTTGGATTTTGCACTTCCATCCGAATCTGTGTCGATTTCTCTTTTGAGGGCTGATAATCTACCACTTGCTGTACCGTCATCAATATCGATTGCATCTTCCTCAACAGAGATTTCAGGTTCTGGTTCTTCGACATGAACCGGTTCATCTTCAGTTTGCAATACCACCGTGACAGAGTCATCTTCCAGGCTTATGTCGTCAACTTGAACGACTTCTTTCACTACTGGTTTCTTTTCAACCTTGGTTTCTGGCTTTTGCTTCTTCTCTACTTCAGGTTCTGGTTGCTTTAATTTCAGTATTCCGCCTAGATATGCCAACACTACAAGCAGCAAGGAAATTCCAGCGGTCCAATAAATGTCGCCTGATTCGTAAGTTACTATTGGTAACTTGCTAGCAAACTCAGTCACAGTGTCATCATCCGGGTTGTCATCAATATCCCATGGTGCCAAGCACGATACCATGGCGGTCACTTCAGCGTTATCACCAACACTAGATGGTCTATCGACTCTTACACTAGGTGCATATTTACTTCCATAAATATCCACTGCTACTGATTGACTCCAACCGCCTTCCGATTCGATATCTACCTTACAGACTGCACCTTCCATTATCTCGTATCCTTGTCTGTCAATTCCTACGTCGATATAACTGTCATCAACTACGAGGTTTGCAACCTTGATATTCCATCCAGATTGTCTCGAGATATGGCTTGAAGACGACGAATGTAATGTAATTCCATTCGAATCAACGATCACAACTTCAACATTAGTTAGGCCCGGGCTAGGGTCCCACGAACTAATTGATAGGTTTACAGTGGTGTTATCTCCAGGGCTAAGGCGAATTATTCTGCTATCAAGTATCTCGCCGTCACTTGAGAGTAACCAAGCATTTGCAACTAGAGAATGGTCATCATTAGCTGTAACCAAACAAGACGACCAAATCTTTGACAATGGCTGTAATCCCAATGTGTCCAATTTCCCAAACAGATTATTACAATCTGAAATGTGAACCGGAGCAGGTATTCCAACCAAGTGCAACTTCATTCCATTATGTGATGTGTTAGTTCGCACTTCAGGTAGTGGTATCAAGGACTCTTCTGTCCCAGAACTCGTTGAGTCTGTGATAATAGATACCTTTTCTCCAGAACGACCAGTGTGCACAGGGCTTGATAGTAGTACTGTGTCGCTTTCAGTAATCGTAATACTGTGTGTCATTAATCCCAGAGATGGATGGTCTAGTTGGATGTCGAGTTGAATGTTGTTACCATTCCATGAACTAGAGGGCTGAATTTGCAGAGGAATTCCCATAACTTCTCCTGGTGCTACGACAACAACCTCTTCACCAGTCAATGTCCATCCTGATGGGAGGTTAGCGACTGACAAATCCATGATTGCAACATCATTACCTATGTTTTCAATCCAGGCTGTTGGCCATGATGATTTTCCATCACTTACTTTCCAAGATTCTGCTGAATCGATTACGATGCCTGGAGCTGAACCGACTCTTACAGGGACTTGTTCGGTGATTTGTCCACTTCCATCACCATTTGAAATTCTGATATTAATGACGCCAACTTCACCTGCTATTGCGTCAATAGGAGGTGTGACGTATACTGACAGAATTCCGGTCTGACCCGGATCGATGGAGTTTCCGTTGTTAGGGATAGTAATGTTCCAACCTTGACCTGCTTTGACGAAATATGGTTTTGCAGGAGAATTGCCACGCTGTTCTACGATTATATCCAACTCCCCTCCTTCAGGTGGCACTTCTAAAGATGTATTCGATAAATCCAGTCTCCATCCTGCAACAGCCATAACATCTAGCACAATACTGATTTCATAGTCTATGTCAAATCCACTAGATGATGCAACTAGTGTTAGATTCGCTTGTGTTCCAGCCCATGTGTTTGATGGAATTGGTACTACTAGGTTGACCGTTTCTTGTTCTTGAACATCTAGTCGTGTGGAATTAATAATGCCAGTGTTCCACAGAGATGCGTCCTCTCCAGAATAAGTAACTGAGAAGTTGGGAGTTAGTGTTAGTAGGTCGTCATTGTTTCCAATGTTAGTCAAATTAATGGTGAGATTCAATTCAGTTCCCGGTGTCACTTGAACAGTATTACCTTGTTGTACAACGATGTCCCATCTGTGGTCTGGTCTGGCTTCAATTGTAATTTGTGCTTGGTCTCCTACTTCTGAATTACCTGTACTTTCCCAGTCGAAAACAAGTTGGAAACTCTCTCTTGCAGGAACATCTCCGGGCAGAGTAACCCAAACCGGAACCATACTGATTCCACCAGGTCCTAATGACCTAACAGGGTTAGTAATTTCAAAGGTAACATTCGGGGCTTGAGTCAGATTACCAGCTAGTGTACTTCCACTCAAAGTGAACGTATCCTCGCCATTACCTGGGTTTTGGAGTCTAAGGATCAGTTTCGTCCTTTCGCTAACGTTGACTACTGCACCATCATTTGGGGTGACAACTTCAGCTTCTGCTCTGAACACTTGCAATACATGGAGTGATATATCAAAATCAGCATTTGCTAAGTTTTCTTCACTTTGATTGAATTGATGCCTCATCGGAGGTGCGTCGAGAGGTAAATCCAGATGTAATTGCCCATTTTGGCCGTCCATCTCAAGGAATGTGCCATTAATGTCAAGATCGCCACTTGTACTCCATGTCCAACCTTCCTTCAGCATGCCTGCACTCGACATGTCCCATGTCAACTTGGTACCTGCATAATTAGATTCTAAATCCCAAGTCAGACCAGTTGCTGGAACTGTACGAATATGAGGGATGTTACTTGATACATCACTAGCAAATACTGTTACTGTGAAATCTTCACAAATCTCTTCGAGGCCAGATCCTATGCATAATGTCAGAACGGCAGTAGACGTATCTCCTAGGCTCTTAGAACTAGGGACTTCGAATTCAATCAGATATTCTTCCTTTGCATTAGGGTCTAATTCAATACCCCATTGAGTATTACCGTTGTAATCAACAAGAGTGGTGTCTGCACTCCAAGTGTTAGATGACCATTGCATTTCAGTAGTCTCTTGAGCGTTACCTACATTTTCAACAAGTAGCCAAACATGTGCAACATCTCCTGGTCTTCCATAGCCAATTCCCATCGGTAGGCCCGATGGGCCTTGTAACGAAAGGCCGCGTGTTCTCTCAACCTCTAGTGGTAATGTGGCAGTAGATGTGATGTCTTGATCTTGGTCTAGAACCAAATTAAGTGGGACTTGTGCATCATCTGAACCTACTGCGTCTTGAGGTACAGAGAATTCGAATTGAACAATTTGTGGAGTATTTCTTTCGAGGTTAAGCGAGAGGTCGTTGGCATTTAGTGGATTGAAAGACCAACCCTCTGGTAACATAGTATTGTCATAACTAAGGGTCCATGCAGCATTTCTACTTCCCAAACTAGTTACAGTGACATCGACAATTTGTGTGCTACCTGGTAAGGCCCGGGAAACTTCTACTGGGATTTGTAATTGAGCCACATAAGGTTCCAGTACTACGAGTGTTGTGCTATAGTTGTCATTGTCATAGCGAGTTTGTGTTAGATTGTTGTTAACATCTAACAGTAGTTCGACGGTATGAACTCCTAGTGTTGCTTCAATATCAACGCTAAATGTAATCGGACCACCTTCGCCAGATGGAGCAGTAGCTTCAGCAATATTCACTCTACTTCTTTCGATTTCAACTCCGTCCATCATTAGAACGGCATCAACAGCTTCGTCAGTATCAACTATGCCTATATTCGAATATTGCCCAGAGATAGTTACCATTTCTCCAGGGTCTGGATCTGTTGGAGTAAATCCAATTCCTCTTCCATCTGCTAGAGGTGCCACATCTGATTTTGCTTCACTGATTAGGGTGTCACCTACAAGAATGTCAAGGTAACCGTCTCCATCCAAATCAGCAACAGCAGGTGCTGCCCATGTCCTATGTGGTACATCAATTGGTGATGACCAACCAACGCCGATGTCTGCTGAAGTTCCAGTATTGCCATCAAATGCAAATATTCTCTTACCATATGCAACCAATAACTCTAGTTCATCTTCTCCATCCAAGTCGATTGCGATTGGTGGAGAGATTGCCACTTCACCTTCGTTATCGTTACCGCTACCACTTTGTAAAATCCTTGACCACTCCCTAAACGGCGGGTCTATCGTAATATCATGACAACCAGCAAGGCCATCTCTGTCGGTAGTACCAACTCCTGTGGAATACCAAGTGACCCAACAAACACGGTCTGTTATTCCATTACCTGTGGTATCAACAGCCAAAGGTTCAGCATCAGCATAACCGTTTTTGGCTCTAAATCTCCAAATTTCATCTGTGCTTGTCAACTCCATACCTATGTATTGAGCTCCCATTCCATCCTCGTCTTGATTTTCATCTGATGGTAAGGTGAGAATCATTTCAGGTGCAGCATCAGTATCCAGTTGAGTGATTACAGGGCCTGGTAGTCTAATGCGGGGGGTGTTACTGTCGCTATCTGTTCCTTGAATGGAAACTCTTTCCCAATCTAAAGAACCAGTCGGTCCATCTATTCTCCATACCCAAAAGTTACCGCTGTTTTCATCTACTGTAGTCAGTACAACAGAGCCACTATTGTCATCTAATGCTGCAAATGCAGGATCAGAGGGGTGGGTTCCTCTATCCAGGGCAACCTTCCAATCTTCTTCCGGGCTCTGTAGTCCTAGTGGGAGGGCGACAATGGTTGGTTCGTTGGTAGTCGTATCGACAGCAGCAATGACCAATTCTGGGCTGCCATCAAGTGATAAATCTGCAAGAAGGGGTTGTGTTACAGATTCAGGAGATGTCCAAAAGTGAGCATTTTCTATACCTATGCGCAAATCAGCATCGGACCAAGACCACAATTTTTCATTAGAATGGCCAGATACCGACCACCCCGATTCATCGCAAGTTATCTCGGGAGCCCACAAGTCAACTTCTAGTGCGTTTTCTGAATCATATACTATGACAATCTCTTGTTTCGAGTCTCCATCAACATCAACAATGATTGGAGTAGAGCGAATTACATCAACACTTCCAAGGTTAACTTCCCATGCTACCTTTGCTGTATTTCCTTCAATTATTGACAAATGGCGTTCATCAATATTTTCAGTATGTGTCAACACAGCGAAGAGGTGGTTTTCGCCACACCTTTCTTTTGCACCTTCTGGTGAAGTTATTGAATTTGAAAGGTTAGCAATTGCAACACCATATCCATCTGCACCATCTCCTGTATCAAAAGCCTCCCAATTAATTGCGGGGGTTTCAATGGTCATGAGACCAGAATCTCCATGTTCGGGTAATAGTTTGGAATGCCCGGGATCTCTTCCGTATTGTGCCCATGGTTGTGAAACAGGGTTCCAGGCGGTATCATCACCATCACCGTCTGCTGATGTTGGAATCGGAACAAGAATGGTTGAAGTCACTAGAATCAGTAACATCAGAACTGCCCGAAATTGCGCTTTCACCAGTTCCACCTAAGATTACGGGGCCAAGCGGGGTTGTTAGGGCTTTGGGCCCTACGGGCCCATGAGAAAGGCATAATTAGGGTTAATTTTCATAGCCAAAATCACAGAGTTTCAGGCCAACATGCCTCGTTTTAGCGGGGTATGATTCAAATAGGGGTCGCTGGTGGCGTGAATGACTTCGGTCACACTTCTCTCCCGAGGCACTAGCCGGTGAAGGACGGATGAGGTACAAGTACCTCACTCGTCTCTCCTGCAGTGAAGCGGTTTGAGGAGAAAATGAGGTAGATAAAATGTACAAAGTCGTCACAAAAGAGGACACTATTCGTATCCCTGCGGAATACATCCGTAAGGAGAAGTCACTGCATGAACATATCGATCGCCTTGCAGCCTCTGCATTCGAAGGCCGTTTCGATGACAACAACAGATTCGTTCTGGTAACTTCTAACCACGAACCTATTGGCCGTGGAAGAATCATTCACGGTGATGGAGCAATATACCAAGAAGTCCGATTCGATGCAGTATTATTCTGTATAGAGGACTATGAAGTAGTAGAAGGCGCTGTATCCGAAGTAAACGACTTCGGGGCTTTCGTTAGGATTGGTCCAATGGAAGCACTTCTTCACAAGTCACAAATCATGGAAGACCACGTTGACATCAACGCTGGAATGGGAGTCCTAGAAGGACGTCAAAGTGGCCGTAAGTTAGGTGTTGGAAGTTCAGTTAGAGCTAGAGTAGTATCTCTATCGCCTGACACCAGTGACCCACGCCGTTCTAAGATTGGTTTAACTTGCAAGCAGACAGGACTAGGAAGTCACGAATGGATCCATGAGGACCAGAATTGATTAGGAGTGTTTTGAATGGCTAAAAATCCCTTTGCATGTGGCGAATGTCACCAAATTCTTCCTGACGATATCGACCAATGTTCTCGTCACCCATCTGCTCCGGTATCATCTGACTGGACAGGGTATGTCGTTGTGATGGACCCATCTCGTTCAGAGATTGCTGCCCGTCTCAATATAGAAGTCCCTGGAAGCTACGCACTCAAGGTAAACATCCGCTGAAGGAGGAATAAAAATGGAAATAATTGACCGTAAAGAAAACCCGCTACTCAAAAGAGTCGAGATCGAATTCCGCTGGAACCATGAAGGTACAGCTACACCATCTCGTGTTGAAATGTTGAATGGAATTGCTTCAATTGAACCTGGTTCTAACCGTGATTTGATTGTCATAAAGAATGTAAATACTCGCTTCGGGATGGGTTCAACAACCGGTCTTGGAATTGTATATGCTGACGCTGAGTCAATGAAGGTTGAACCTTCTTACATGCATGACAGATACTCTGGCATGCGCTCTGGTAATTCATCCCC
>JAACDL010000067.1 GCA_009936765.1 Methanobacteriota archaeon | reverse complement strand
ATCTTACAACCGTACAATAGACCAACTTCAACTCGATTTATCTGCTGCACAAGCAAACTCAGAGAATTCTGAAGCACGTAGTGATAGGCTCTCCAAGAGAATCAATGAGTTGGAGCACCAATTGAGTGAGAGGGCTGTTGAATTAGCGAAGATACTGGGCGACTCTACAGCAAGTTCGGAATTGTCATCAAAGATAGAAGAAATGGCAAGCAAGGAAGCCGCTTTGTCTAGTGATATCGACTCACATTCAGCAACTTTATCCAGTATTCGTTCGAGAATTGACGATGATCAACGCCGCCAACGTATGATCGAAGAACAAGTTGAGGCTACTAGGGATCGACACCGAAGAGCGCAGGGCGAATTATCCGAATTAGAATCTAAGATTAATGATTCACAACTTTCACTAAGACAAATCGAGGCTGAATCAAGAGTCGCCAGAGATAGAACTCAGGATGACATGACCAGACTTGCAGAACAGGAGAATAGAGCAGCAATGATACATTCTGAGATGCGTGAATTGATGGATGAAAGACGTCAGGTACTAACAGAGTTAGGAAACCTTGGCGCTAGAAGAGGACAAGCGGAAGCAGAATTATCGACCCTACTAGATCAAGCAGAGGCACTCGCAATCGCTCACGAAGAAGCCCTATCCGATATCAAAGAAGCAGAGATTCTCCGTGCTAAATTATCCGAGGAACCACTAGCACAAGCGCTATTGGAAGATGGTGCACAATTCGATGGATTAGGTCCAGTTTTGGACAGATTGGAACACGCTCGTCACTTAGGATATTCAGTTTCGTTACTAGACCGTGCAGTGGAAAGAGCATTGCAGGTAATTCAGGGATGCGTGGATCATGTCGCAACGACTCCTAGACATCTACTTTCTACCGAAGTGATGTCACTTCTAGAACGGCAAGTTCCAGAAACGGCTGGTGCAGTTAGAGGCCTAGCAAGATGGTCTGTACAGCAAAGGCTTGAGCACCAACTTGGAGAGACTGTTACTAATTTAGTATTAGATCTAGAGAACCTATTGGAAGATTATGACCGTTCTGTCACAATGTTGCGTAGAATTAGGAATGTTTTGGAGCAACTCGAAAAACTCGGTGCACCATCAGGACAAGTTCAAGCACTTATGCAGAACACAAGAAGGCCTGAATCACTACCAGTCCTGGCACGAGAAACTCGAACACTGATTCAGCAAGCTCTTCATGACATACATTTAGAATCAGATATGCGAGATGCAGGTTCCGCAGTAAAGCTAGAAGGAACTACGAGTGCCCTAGAAGAACTCCTTACACAACTAGATGCAAGCGGCTTCGTAAATGGAGAAGTAAAAGGTGCATTATGGGATCTCAAGAGAGACGGACTTCTTCCATTCGAGAGAGATTCAGTACCTGCTGGAGAAAGAGAACCAATCAACGAAAGCGCCCTTGAACAAATGAAGGGTGAATTAATCGATGAAGAAGTTGCAGTTGCAGTCGAGGTCAGCGAAGTGACCGAGGAGTGGGAGGAGTTATCGACTCCTGTCGAAGATGAAGTAATCGAGGTGGCAGCAACAGAAGTTTCCACCTCTATGAACGATGAAAGAGCGAGTTTGGAAGAAGAGTTAGCACGTCTTGATGCAAGATGGGCTAGAAGAACTGACCCAGTAGAAGTAGTGGCGAAGTCAGACTCGGCTTTAGATGACTTAGAGGATTCCTTAGGTGGAATTGATCTTTGAGGCGATACAATGGGTTCAGTTTACCCCTTATGGATTGAGAAGTTAGTTTTTCTCGGATTGATTGCAACTTGTATTTACGGTGGATTATTGTTGCAAGATTATACATCCGGCGTAGCTTTGTGGGTCACTAGGCTGTGCATAATGCCGATTGCAATCTTGGTTACTGTAGAAGGCATTGGCCGTATTATTCAGGCCATCTATACGAAATAATCACTCTCTAGTAGAGAATGAAGATTCGATAAGTCCCCAGAATCTTTGCCAAGGAACTATGAATCTTAGTAGTGCCATTATTCCCAAGAATAGTAGTGCAGATATCACCAGCCCATAGGTGAGCGTCAATTCAATAGATTCTCCAACCTGGGCAGCCCATTGAGATCCAGTTATACCACCGACTAAATCTAGGAGTACTCCGTGGAAACCTAACGCAATTGTGGTTGTAACTACAGTTAGTGATAGGAAGATTGCAGTGTGTCTTAGATGCCCATTAAGCAAATTGTCCATCTGAGCAACATATTCGGGGTCTCTTTTACAGGAGTCTGGAAGTCTGTACGCATACTCTAGTTGTCTGATTACTCCAAATGCAGACTCTTGAAAAACCATCATCAGACAAGCGATTAGAATTAGTGATAGTTGCTCAGTTGTTACCAAACCAAACACTGTTGGTTCAGAGACAATAATCTGCAGTGTAGTCAATTGTGTGCCGTAACTGCCTAATTGTGAACGAATTAGAGGGAATGTTAGGATTGCATGAACTCCAAGGAAAAGTAGTGTGAACCCGATAGACCAAGCGACTCCTCGTCTAGAAAGACCCCATATTCCCTTAGTACCAGTGATAATTGGTAGCAGGTAGAATGTAAGAATCACCAGTGACAACATCATCAGAAGTGGCCACTCCAACAATCGAAGAACATCATCAGCAGGGGCACTCCAGCCATCACTGACCAATTGCCAAGCGTATCCGAAAACGAATCTACCTGCAAGTAGCAAAATCATAGTAATTATGACTCCAAGTTTGACTCTTTGTTGGAATTTCGGAGTTTGGAAAGCCAGCAGGGCCATCGATCCACCTAGGGTCAATCCTAATCCCATCGGAACATAGAACCTAGCAAGTCCATCGCTTCCGCTGCCAGTAAGCCAGTCGCCTAGTGGGAGTTCAGTACCTAGTCCTGATTCTAATGTGTCAAACAACAAAGTGTGGTCAATACTTCCCACCACATAAGTTGAAACAACTTCCATGTACATCCATACCAATGAAAGAGTTGCCAATACTTGAAGAGTGACAATCTGCCATTGAACTCTTAGCTGGCGTAAATGAAGGGAACGGGCACCTTCGCCTTGTGGAGTAACTTCACCTGCCATTATCTCACCTCAATATCCTCTGACCTGCAGCAATGCTTGCGAGAGGTCCATGTCTGGCATCCAATCAATCACTTGGCTACCAAACCCAGCCAAAGATGTAAGTCTGTTTTGCCTTTCTAGTTTGAGAACCTCATAAGACATTCTTGGAATACGGCTAACCAGTCTTTCAAAGTCGATACTAGATGGTGAGAGAACTGTGACTTCATGTCCTCTTCCTACCAGGTCTCTAATTGCAGATGGAACAGTTCCGTCACCTTCACATGATGAAATTACGAATACAGGGCTTCCACGGCTGAACCTTGCAGCAAGGCTGTTAGTAACAGCCTGCAGAGGCATAGTTCCCCTAGGGGCAACTCCTGCAAGTGATGATAGAATCTTGAAATACTGTTTATCTCCGGTATCGGGGGGCAAGAATGACAACTTTTCATCATATATTGTTAGTGAGACCGAATCACGCCGCTGAATAAAGAAAGAAGCCAGACTCGCAGCTGCGACAGTTCCCATTTCCAACGGGTTCTTTAGAACAGTTCCAATTCTAGCAATGTCTCTGCTATCTAGGATGATATAGAGATCAGTAACTGCATCTCTACACTTTTCATTAATCATCAAATCTCCAGTTCTTGCAAAAGCTTTCCAATTAATATTCTTGAAAGGGTCACCAGGTACGTATTCTCTCAGTGAGTAGAACTCAGTTCCAGGACCCGGAGTTCGTAGTGTAGTTGCTCCTGTGTACATTTTAGCGGTTCTCGAGCGGATGAATGCTTCTTCTACATCACGAATCTGTGGGAATATGATGATGTCAGAGTGGTGATCAACATACATCTCATCGATTGACAAGTTGAATGTGTTGCGGTATCTCAAAGATACAGGACCAACAGAGTAGTGGCCACGTAGTGGACAACGTAGCACATAGCGGATTCTTGCACTTTCTCCAGGTTTCAAATTTAATCTCATTTGGTTTAGACCGCTTCTCAACTTCATTTCGTGAGGGACGTTATCGTATACCTCTAATTGCTGAGTTTTGCGTCTGCTTCTGTTTGTGACTAACAATTCAACATACAGATCATCTCCCTTGTACAGATTATCTGCCGATAGAGTTCTTTGAACTTCAACGTCTCCGTGTCCACTCACCCATGAGTTAACCACGATAAATGCGATGAAAGCAAGACCTAGAATCATCATCTGATGATTTGAAATCATCATACCGATTAGAATCAGAGCGATTCCTCCGGTGAATGTGAATGCTGCCTTACGTGTCCACATCATATCCACCTCATGTCCTACCCCAGACCTTAATTCGCTTTACTATTGCTACTGTCTGTTCTAATGAATAGTTCTTATTTTCAAACACGAATTTAACCAATACTGGGTCATCAATCATGCCTTGTAATTCCCTTGCAGGTAGTGAATCAAACTCTTCTCTAGTGAGGCCATTTTGATTCCGTACTTTAGACAAGAATACTTGCTTAATCTTGTTTGATTTAGCATAGTATGTGTATCTGTTAGCATCTCCAAACCCATAGTAGATGATGCTGAAAACGTGGCGCCAAGGCTCAGGGTCTTTTTTCTTCAGTAGCACTCCTTCGAATGCTATGAACAATATTAGGAATAGTAGTAACATTGCAAGTCCTTCACCTGTGAAGTATACCAGGAGGAAGTAAACAGTGTTGTATGATTCTGAAGCAATACTCGGCTGAATATGCCTACTTTCGTCGAATATTACCATTGCGTTAGGTGCAACTCCTGGTACCTCATCGGTTTCACCAGTAGCTGTTGGGTCTACGAGTGAATCAGCAATGTAGTCCAAAGCCCACTTGCGATTATCGTTCCTTGGAATCGGGTTGTCCGCATCTCCATATTTGCCGTCATTGTATTCTTCATAGTCATACAATGCGTTGGTTAATGCTGATCCATCCGAGATGAAAGTTATTCTTCCGCCATTTACGAAGTTGCAATCTTGGGAAATACAAACTTCGATTGAAAGATTGAATTGTCCAAACAGATCAGGATTTGACGAAGTTTGTTCTTCGCCACTGTCTATTCTTCCATCTCCATTGACATCTACTGTTGCTTCAGCTGAAGTAAGTGCTCTAATTTGAGTAGCTCCCATTCCAGTTTTCGCATTCTTGATGAGGTCTATACCTGTGATGTTGTTCAGTAGGATTTGGTATGAGGCATTGTATTGAATTCCGCCATCCTTCCAATGCTGCTCACAAACTCCTGCTTCGCTTTTCGGCATATTCCGGCCGTCATATATTTCGCAAATGTGGGCTCCGCCATCTCGAATCGACCAACGACTGTGATTATCCACTGTATTCAGGTCAATTGAGGTGCCGTCCATTCCACAAGGGGACTCTTGTACGCACATCCAAATGAAGTTGTAATCCAAATCTGTAACATATACGGTGTCATACAATTGCATACCTTTGAATCTCACTCCGAATGCTTCTGCAATCGAGGATGAATAGCCGAAATCATCCATTACTAGAACATCGCCACCAGCAAACACGAATTCTTTGATGGCGTCTACTTCTGCAGGAGAATATCCATCTTCAGAAGCGAATGTTAGGAATCCATCAGTTGAGAATTGTGGTAGCGAAATAGTATCTCTCTCAACTCCAGCAATGATGAATGTAGTATTACCTGGGTCTTCGATGTCTGCAAGTAGCAATGGCGACGAGACTAAAGATTTGGTTTCAATCCCCATGTCATTAATGTCATAGCGGAAAGCAGACATGTCATCCCAGTCTTCTCCGTATGCAGACTGGCCATCTTCGTTACCTACATTGATAACTTGGGATACAACTGTCGAGAGTAACATCAGAAGTACGAACCAGAACGCTAACTGAAGAACAAGTCTCCTTCTGTTAAAGCGCGGTTTTTGGTCCATTCATTCACCTCTGGTACAAGATACAGACAACCGACGCTATCGTATGGGTTTAGAAGGTTGCGTTCAAATGATAATTAGTTGCTCATCGTCTAAGCATGATACGTGATGCGATTTGGGCGATTTCTTGGGCAGGAACTTGGCAAAAACCACCATCCGTTGGCCAAGGTAATTTTGTAACATCAATTTCAGGCACAACTTCGACTAAAATCTCGGTCACTTCGCCACTTCTAGGATCTATCACAATATCCGATAGGTGGCCGAATAGTTCACCATTAGCATCCACGACTGCACGTCTTAGATACTCACCGCTGAAACTAGACATATGCCTCACCCTCGCTATGATGCAATAGACCCAGTCACTTCAATCAACCGGCGAATCAACCTGATTACATCGATTCCATGCCGAATCCAGTATCACGCGAACGCTTGATATTAGAAAGGCCTGAAGTCAAACGTTCTTCCATCTTAGAATAATATTCTAACATTTCTGGAGTCACTGTAGGCCGAACTCTAGTAATCGCATCTTCGAAGTGACCCTTAGTCACCTTTCTCTTACCTGCTCGCATTGCAATAAGGGCAGCTTCTCTGCATACCGCTTCGATGTCTGCACCTGTGAATCCTTCCATTCCACCAAGGATATCTTTCATCGAGAATGACGATAATGGCATGTCCTTAGCATGGATTTGCATGATTACATCTCTCGCACCTTTGTCTGGCGGAGGTACGTGGAGTACTCTTTCGAATCTACCACTTCGCAATAGGGCTGGATCAATCATCTCTGGTCGATTTGTGGCAGCGACGACAATAACTCCGTCGAGGCTTTCAACACCGTCCATACTTGCTAGGAGTTGGTTTACAACTCGGTTAGAAACATCTGAGCCACCACTCTGGGAGTTAGATGAACGCATGCCTGCAATCGATTCAAATTCATCTAAGAAGATGATTGAAGGAGCAGATTGTTTAGCCTTCTTGAAAATTTCACGAATTGCTTTTTCCGATTCTCCAACCCATTTCGAAATCATTTCTGGGCCCTTAATTGATATGAAATTGGCCTTTGCTTCGTTAGCAATTGCTTTAGCAAGTAAAGTTTTTCCAGTTCCCGGTGCACCGAATAGTACGATCCCTCGTGGTGGTTTTATTCCGAAGTGTTCAAACAATTCAGGTTTGGTTAATGGCCATTCAACACTTTCCTTCAGCCTTTCTTTAATTTCTGTCAGGCCTCCGACACTTTCCCATGAAACATCAGGGACTTCAACATAGATTTCTCTTAGTGCACTTGGCTCAATCTCTCTAATAGCAACACGGAAGTCATCCATTCTAACTTCCATCTTTTCTAGAACCTCAGGGGGAATGGTGTCTTCCTCGAGATCGATCTCCGGAAGATAGCGTCGAAGGGCCTTCATTGCGGCTTCTCTAACAAGTGCCGCTAAATCAGCTCCTACGAAACCGTATGAGTTCTCCAGTACCCAATCTACATCAAAGTCGTCAGCGATAGGCATCTGCCTGGTGTGAACGTCAAGGATTTCCTTTCTTCCTTCACGGTCTGGTACTCCAATCTCTATCTCTCGATCGAATCTTCCCGGTCTTCTAAGTGCAGGGTCTAATGCGTCTCTACGATTTGTAGCACCGATTACGATTACGTTATCCCTTCCTTGCATGCCATCCATTAGAGTAAGCATCTGGGCGACTACTCGCCTTTCGACTTCTCCACTAACGTCTTCACGCTTTGGACAAATTGAATCGATTTCATCTACGAATACAATGGCAGGTGCATTATTTGCAGCTTCATCGAAAATCTCACGCAATTGTTTCTCAGATTCTCCATAGTATTTGGAAATAATTTCTGGTCCATTGATTACCGTGAAATGTGCATTTGTTTCTGTAGCCACAGCCTTTGCGATCATTGTTTTACCAGTCCCTGGCGGTCCGTGCAACAATACTCCTTTTGGAGGGTCGATTCCTAACCTTCTGAATAATTCCGGATGCTTTAGTGGAAGTTCAATCATCTCTCTAACTTTCAATAACTGAGAGCCAATTCCTCCAATGTCTTCGTATGTTATTCCTTGAGATTGGCCAACATCCTCGTCATCAATTGCTTCATCTTTGATTACAATGTCTGTGTCGGAATTAACTTGTACAATCCCCTTAGGAGTAGTCTGTAGTACTGCGAATGGCAATGCCTCAGCGAATAGTGTCATACCTGGAATGAATATACGATCTCCGGCGACTACAGGTCTCTTGTTGAGCCCTCTACGAGCAAACCCTTCAATTCCGGGTCCGAATTTGACTTTCTGCTTGTTTGCCATAACTGGAGAAAGTACCAGTTTGGTACAGATCTTAGCATCTACCTTGGATACAGTTACTTTGTCTCCAAGGCTTACTCCAGCATTTTTCCGGATGATTCCGTCAACTCTAATGATATCCATCTTAGCGTCTTCGGGGCGGCTTCTCCAGTAGATGGCTGCGGTGGAGCGTTCGTCTCCCTTAATTTCGATAATATCTCCTGGCTTCAAGTCCAATCCGTTCTCGCCGCTAATGCGTGCTCGGCCGTGGCCTACATCGCTCGGTATAGCCTTTGAAACCTTCAATGAAATCGATTCACTATCTTTGTCAGACATGGATTACCCCTCCGGATAGTATATCTTAGTGTAGCATCTACTTAACTCCACGCATCTAACCACAAGCGGTGGATTCATGTTCTGAATGCCGAACGGACGGCCATGACGCACGTTTTAGAGACCGGCCTAGAATTTCTTGAAAGCAATAACCCCGGTGACCTTCCTAGGGTCAGGGGATACAATATCATCAATGGACAATTAACTAACTCGTCCGATGGTTCGACCTTCATTAGTCGTAACCCGGCAGTTTTGGTAGATGAGTTGGGCGAGTTCCCACTCTCTACAAGAGAAGATGTCCATTCAGCAATCGCAGCAGCCCGTGCAGCACTAGACGGATGGTCAGCAACCCCCGCTCCTACTCGTGGACAAATTATTGGTAATATGGGTCGATTGCTAATGGAGCATAAAGATGCAATTGTCGCATTGGAAACTCGTGAAATTGGAAAGACTCTGAAAGAAGCAGCAGGAAGTGTTCAGGAAGCTATCGACACATGTTTGTTCTTCCAATCTGAAGGAAGGCGCCTTTACGGTCAGACTGTTAATTCAGAATTACCTGACAAAGAGTTGTTCACATACCGTAGACCACTAGGTGTATGTGGAATAATCAATGCGTGCAATTTCCCTGCAGCAGTTCCATTCTGGAAGATGATTCCAGCACTGATTTGTGGAAACACATGTGTTTGGAAAAGCCCTCAAGATGCACCACTACTTTCTTTTGCTTTAGCACGTATTATGCATCAAGCAGGATTGCCAAACGGCGTCGTAAACTTAGTTCACGGAAAAGGAAGCAGTGCTGGGCAATACATTGTCGATGCAGTCGATGAAGGATTGATCAACAAGATTTCCTTCACTGGTAGTACTGAAGTCGGTAAGGCAATCGGTGAAGTATGCGGTAGAAATCTAGTTTCATGTAGTCTAGAACTTGGTGGAAAGAACCCTCTAGTTGTCATGCCATCTGCGGATATTGACAACGCTGTAGAAGGTGCGTACTGGGGTGGTTTTGGAACCGCAGGACAACGATGTACCAGTCTTGGTAATCTAATCATTCACGAAGACATTTATGATGATTTCATGGAGAAGTTGATGATCAAGGTAAAGAATACCAGAATTGGAGATTCATTGAAACACGATGGTGTCCTTTATGGACCAATGCTATCGGAGAAATACGCTAAGGATTTCTTGAGAGATATTGACATGGTTGAAGCGGATGGAGCAACCAAACTATGGGGTAAGGGAAGAATTGCAACTGGAAACACTCCAGACAATTTCCTAGGAACTCCTGAGGATGGAGTTTACATGTGGCCCCACGTCTATGCAGATGTTACAGAAGACATGAGGTGCTTCCATGAAGAAGTATTTGGACCAGCGATTACAGTTGTTAAGGCTAAGGATTTCGATCATGCCCTGCATCTAGCAAACGCGTCTCCATATGGTCTTTCTAGCGCTATTTATACCAATGACCGTCTAGAAGCATACCGTTACAAGGTCGGAATCAAAGCAGGAATGACTGGGATAAATAATTCGACAACAGGCGCTGAAGCTCACCTCCCATTCGGTGGAGTCAAGGGTAGCGGAAACGGTACAAGAGAATCCGGAATCTGGGTCATAGAAGCATATTCTTACTGGCATGCAGTCAATGACGAATTGTCTGGTAAATTGCAACTAGCCCAGATGGATGTTGATGAAATCGAGATGGTTGAGGCAGAAGTGGACTACACTTCACTTGCTTGAACAACAGCCGAACAGGTCAAAGACCCCTGAGCGACTGGCCGACATTATCCGCCCCCTATGGGGGCGTGGTTGGTGTACTTAATGGGCGACGGAATCAAACTTCCAATGCTTAACGGCATGGGGCGAACCGATAGAATCGACAATTGGTGGGCACAACCTGTTGTTATGGCCACTGGGCTTACAATTGCCATGATATGGACATTTTGGCGAGTAATATTCTTCTCGGAGCACATCGATTACCACATAGATGGTGCTCATGTTATTTCACCAATGTTCTCTCCAAATGTATTGGAATGGGATATGTTCTCGGGATGGGATCATCCTTCCTGGGTTAACGCAGCAGTTCTGATTCTTTGGATACCTTTCTCCTTCAGAGGCACATGTTACTACATGCGCCGAGTTTACTATCGTACATTCTTCGCAAGCCCAGTCGCTTGCTGGGTCGATGAACCGGAAATCAACAAGAAGATTGGCTATCAGGGTGAGAAGAGACTTTTCATTGTCAACAACTTACACCGTTATTTCCTCTACATGGTTATTCCAATTCTACTAATCAAATGGTGGGACATCACTCACACAATGGCTTTCGATAATGATGGATATGGGATTTCAGGCGGAACAATTATTCTTACAGTAGAAGCAGTTTGTCTGACAATGTATGTTACTTCATGCCATGCACTAAGGCATCTTGCCGGTGGAGTTCTTGATCGATGGGCTAATGGGATTTCAAAAATTAGAGGTGCAATATTTTCTAAGATTAGCATCATCAACCGTAGCCACGGGTTTTGGTTCTGGGTCTCTCTGACATTCGTATTCGTAGGAGACGCTTGGACGATTGCAGTGTCTAAGGGCATGATTAATGACTTCAGCCTTATTCTAATCGGAGGTGCTTGAAATGACTGAGGAATATACATCTCACGAATACGATGTTGTTGTAATTGGAGCCGGAGGTGCTGGATTACGTGCAGCCATTGAAGCAGCAAGAAGCGGCGCTAAGACTGCAATTATCACCAAGTCCTTGTTGGGTAAAGCCCACACTGTTATGGCAGAAGGTGGCTGTGCTGCTGCTCTGCAAAATGCAGATCCTAGGGATGGATGGAAAGTTCATTTCCATGATACGATGAAAGGTAGCAAGTGGCTTGCTAACTGGCGTATGGCTGAATTCCATGCAAAAGAAGCCCCAGACAGGGTTAGAGAGTTAGAGCAATGGGGAGCGGTATTCGATAGAACCGATAAGAATCTAATCAATCAGCGTAACTTCGGTGGGCACACATTCCCTCGATTAGCGCACGTTGGAGATGCAACTGGCCTCGAATTGATTCGAACTCTTCAGGAAAGAGGAATTCATGAAGGGATTGACATGTTCACAGAAGTGACTGTTCGTAGTTTACTCAAAGAAGGCGACAGAGTCACTGGCTGTGTTGCTTACACTAGAGTTGACGGTGAATTCCATGCATTCTCTGCAAAGTCAGTTGTTCTTGCAACCGGCGGAATTACACGATGCTGGTCGGTATGTTCAGGTTCTTGGGAATATACAGGAGATGGACATGCTCTGGCTCTATGGGCAGGTGCAGAACTTCGCGATATGGAGTTCGTGCAATTCCACCCGACTGGAATGGTTTGGCCTCCATCTGTTAGAGGAATCCTCGTAACAGAAGGTGTTCGTGGAGAAGGTGGACGTTTGACAAATTCGAAGGGAGACCGTTTCATGTTCGATTATGTCCCAGAAACGTTTGCTGGTGACCATGCAGCTACTATTGAAGAATCCGATCAATGGGTTGAGGAAGTAGTGTCTGGCAAGCTTGCTACAGTTCGCAGACCTCCCGAGTTACTTACTCGTGACGTAGTTGCTAAAGCAATCAACAGTGAAGTGAAAGCAGGTAGAGGCAGCCCTCACGGCGGAGCATTCCTAGATATCTCACACAGAGGTAAGGAAGCAATTCTTGCTAAGTTGCCTTCAATGCATCACCAATTCAAGGAATTGGCTGGCGTTGATATCTCTGAAGAACCAATGGAAGTTGGACCAACAGCTCACTATGTAATGGGTGGAGTTGTTGTTGATGCCGAATCTCAAGAAACTACAGTTCCTGGCTTATTTGCTTGTGGAGAAGTAGCTAGTGGCCTGCATGGCGCTAACAGATTAGGTGGTAATTCCCTATCCGATCTTATCGTATTCGGTAAGAGAGCTGGAGAACATGCGGCTAAGAGGTCTACTGATCTCGCTCAACCAGGTATCGATAAATCTCAAGTTCAGGCTGCAATCAAGGAAATGATTGCGCCACTAGAAAGAGGAGAAGGAGAGAATCCCGGTCTCATCTATGACGAAATGCGTGATATGATGCAAGAAAAGGTAGGAATCATTCGAGTAAAAGATGAACTAGAACAAGCACTGGCCGACCTCAAACAATTCTCTCTTAGGGAACAGAGTTGTTTCCCTGGAACAAGCCGTAAGTACAACTCTGGATGGCACCAGGCACTGGATCTCAAAAATATGGTCGACATCTCAACAGTCGCTACTTTGGCCGCTCTAACTAGAGAAGAGAGTCGTGGTGGACACACTAGAGATGACTTCCCGGGTCACGAAGATGAGTTCTGGGGCAACAACTTGAACATCTGTTGGATGGAAGATGGTGAAATTAAGATACGACAAGAACCGATTGAAGAAATGAGAGAT
>JAACDL010000066.1 GCA_009936765.1 Methanobacteriota archaeon | reverse complement strand
GCATTAACAAACTTACATTCAATTCTCGAGGCAGCAGATGCAGTCATGGTCGCAAGAGGAGACTTAGGTGTTGAAATTCCTCTAGAGCAAGTGCCATTGGCACAACAGAACATTATCGATGCTGGGTGGATGAGAGGAATGGTTGTCATAGTTGCGACTCAGATGTTAGAGTCTATGACGCTAAACCCAAGACCTACACGTGCTGAAGTAAGTGATGTTTCAACAGCAATTCGCCATGGAGGAACTGCTGTAATGCTATCCGGTGAAACCGCATCTGGTAATCATCCAATTACTGCTGTTGAAACTATGGTTAAAATTGCTAATGCCACCGAAGAAGGCATGGTGACATCAGGGGGAACTCCTGGAGCGTTATCTAAGTTCAGAGCAACTCGTGCAGTTGCACATGCGGCTGTGGAATTGGCGAAGACATCAGGTGCACGACACATACTAGTCGCTACTCAGCACGGAAATGCACCAAGGCTGGTTGCAGGGTATCGCCCTGACCTAATTGTTACTGCAGTTACAGATAGCCTTAGAGCATCGAGAAGAATGAATCTACTTCCAGGTGTACAATCTGTAGTTGTCAAGGAGCATGAAAGAGGATCACAGACTATGCAAGAGGCAATACGTATGCTTGCATCAGAAGATGTGATAAAATCAGGAGAAAGGATTGTTGCAATATCGGGGTCTCCTTTAGCAATGCGTGGAGCAACGAGTACAATACGACTGTATAGGCTAGAATCCGATGGAACAATATCCGGTACAGAGTGACTACGTAGCGTATAATTGTGCGCAAGGTTCAATGGCGAATTGGATAGTCGCAGAACATGGGAGTTAAACCTCTAACCTCAATTTTGATTGCAACCGGACTAGTTCTGGTCTCGCTAAACCTAGCATTGGGAGCATATGCTACTGGACAAGTTCCTGCTGCTGTTGAAGAGGCAGTAGCCATGAAAGCAAAGGATGACATCTGTGAAAATACAATGTGTACGGAAGTCAATGAAGACTGGGCAGAGTCAACTAGTGAGAGAGATTTTTACGCTTGGCATATATTGAATGTTGATGATGTCATTGAAAATATGAGTGCACCTATTTATGAGAAAATAGGGCCTGTGACATATGACGTAACTCTCAAGAAAGAGGTTGATAATTATGACATTAAGAATGGATTACTTACCTACAAGCAAATCACATCCTATGCGTGTTCAAAAGCAACTGCAGTCCCCTGTTCAACAGAAGTTAGTCAGCTGAATATTGCATTCAATCCACAAGTAGTGGGTGCTACTGGAACTGCTATTGATGCAGTCATGGGGATTACAAAAACAGGGTTTGCATCTGGCGTGATTGGAATACATTTCCAACAAGTATCTGCTGCTAAAGAAGTCGCTGATTACAATCTATACAACATCCAGAACCTACAAGCTGTTGAAGGATATATTGTAATGCTTCCAAGCGATGCTGAATCTTACTACCTAGATGGCATGTTTGATTTGTTTAATGAAGCGTATGGAGATGCATTCCTTGACGATAATACAACCACATACCTGGCAGAAGGCGGAGTAAGACCGGAGTGGAACTCTACCGATGTCGACTTAGAATATGCATTTAGGGAAGCAGTAGGGCCAAGCGGAGAAGACATTTCTCTATTGAATTACATGGGGCCGCTAGTCTATGCCGCTATGGGAGAACCTGAATCATTGGAAGATATTGAGGCAGATCCTGCAAATTCAACTACGATGGAACGTGCACAACTATGGGGATTCGAACATCCTACTGACCTCAACATCACCCTTTCCAGAGACTGGACTATGTATGGAGGCATGGGTAAACTAATGCTGGACTATGGGGCCCTTGATGATGATTACTTGATGAATGACGATGAAGATGCAGTGAACCTTTCTGTACGTGCAGATAGATTACTGGGGATGGAAATTGATGATGATGTCGCCCGCACTGTACTAACTTTAGGAAACACTACAGCAGAACCTCTTGGCATTTTAGCAGTGAGTGATACTGGAACTTCATTCGGTCTTTCAGCATTCTTGGAGATGAACAAACAAGATGCAATGGACACATATGGGATTGATAGTAACCAACACGATATGCTCAAAGAGTTCTGCGGAGATTGGGCAAATGATGTTTCCTCACTTCCATTAATTCTCGTGGGCGGAGAAGGTAACATGACCGCTTCTGATTTCGTCAACACATCATTCGGTGCTGAAGACCCAGTAAACGGAGGATATTTGCAATATTCACTCAATGCTGGAGGGATGTGGGGTACTGGAACTTACGGATTCCCATCTGGAGATCCAATAGATATCACCAAAGAAGAAAGTGCGAATATTCTCTATGGGCCTTGGGGCTTGACTACTTCAGAAGGAGCAGCCATGTTCCTTTATGGAGAACTAAGTGGAAAGAGTCTTCCAATCAATTACTCTACTGGCGCTGACGTAGCACCTATGGAATGGACAAATGAGACTGTGGCGGACATTTATGGAGTAAACGTCGAGGCAGCAGGAGCTGCAAGATTATTGATGATGGAAGTGGTATTCAAGAGCTTCGTACCTGAATTCTTAATCGATTCATTTGGCACCTCCAAATATCTGACACAATCTGTAAACAACTGGATTCTTGGGTGGCATGACCCTGTTAATGCATACTTATACGGGGATGGCTCCGATGATATGACTGCAGGATGGACAAGTTTGGAGTCCAATGAAACATACTTTGGTTCAAGTGAATTTGTTGAAGGTGGCATCCCCACAGGAGATCCCGATAAACCATATTTGATTACAATGTGTACTGGTGAAACTGATACTTGTGACAAAGGAGAAACTGTAATGTCAGGCGATAGTGAATATGTAGGATGGAGGACTCTAGAGAAGGAAGATGCTACATTCGGATTGATTACTGCAGAGAAACAAGGAGAAACTACTGGCGGATTCATCACAGGGGAAGGCGATTTAATCGACCTATCAGGATATGGAAATGCGGGAGTCAAGTGTTCCAAAGAAGGCACTCTGAAGGGAATACCTGTAGATGTCTGTACCGCCTCCATGGACCCATTATCACGCTCTATTCAGGCTAAACTAATCAATAGTGGAGATCTTCTAGACGCAATACCTGGAGCACTACCTGTTTACTTTGGAAGTGATGTCGAACTAAAGGTTGAGCAACTGAGTGGTGCGATTATTGCTGGAAAGTCGAAATCGACATTCTGGCTTGACACTCGTCCTACATGGGAACAGCAAACTTCTCCAACAATGTCTGACTTGCAAGAGGTATTCGTAATCGAAACTAACGGTGAACTTGATGATGAAACTGCAGAAACGATGGAATCTCAAATTGTAACTAATCAGGATACTTTTGCTTGGTTCACAAACTTTGACCATTGGGCGGATTACATCGGGCTGAGTTTGTGGATATTGGCTGGCCTTTCCTTCTTAGTGGGCGCAGCATTAGTATTCAGAAGTGATGAAGAAAACTCAGGCGATACCAAATGGAATGACGAACCAAAACAATTGGAATCTGAATTCGACATTGATGATTTGGATCAAGACGCAATGGATCTGGACGTCGCAGATGATACGGACTCTGAAACATCAACAGATGAAAACGTGGAGGAAGTAGACGACTCAGAGACTAATGGATGAGTAACTTCTCAATCCATGAATATCAAAGTGATATCACTACGATATCAATAAATAGTACCAATCCCTCGGATTACCATGCAACCAGCAGCAGTAGTAATTCCTGCACAATCAGCAATGCCAGCAAATGAACCACAATTCAAAGATAAGCCAGGGAGTGCCATCAATGGTTTCATCGGGTTATTTTTACATCTTATCTTGAGTATAGTAAACCTCGTCTTACTATTCACCGGACCTGGTGCAGCACTACTCCTAATCACTGGCCCAATATGGCTAGTAATGTGGAACTCATACGTCATAGTTAATCCGAACGAAGCAGTTGTTACACAATTCTTCGGGAAGTACAATTCCACCATAAAGACAGAAGGGTTCCAATTCTTTCTTAACCCCCTATATAGTAAATCAAAGATGTCTTTCAAAATCAACAACTTTGAATCTAGTAAACTAAAAGTAAACGATGTCAATGCAAACCCAATCGACATAGCGGCTGTAGTAGTATGGAGAGTATATGATGCAGCAGAAGCCATGTTCGAAGTAGAGAACTATGGTCACTACGTCCAGATTCAAAGTGAGGCTGCGCTACGTGAAATGGCAACAAGATATCCTTACGATGCAATCGAAGAGAAGGACTTAGGAGGAATCACTCTATCAAGTAACCAAGATGTGATTGCTAAGGAATTACAGAAGTCTGTCGAGGCTCGCCTGGCACGAGCGGGAATTCAGGTTCTTGAAGCAAGAATCAGTTACCTCGCATATTCTACTGAAATCGCACAGGCAATGCTACGCCGTCAGCAAGCAAGTGCTGTAGTAGCCGCACGACACGAGATCGTCGCTGGTGCGGTTGGAATGGTCGAGTTGGCTCTTAACCAACTAAGTAGCAAAGGCATCATCGAATTAGATGAAGATAAGAAAGCTACAATGGTCAGTAACCTACTAGTTGTCCTTTGTTCTGAATCCGACACAACACCTGTAGTAAATACAGGAACACTATACCAGTGAGGTGTTTGATATGCACACAGCAGCAAAAGTACTCCTAATCCTTGGAGCGATTGCAAGCGTAATTGGCATCGCAGGAATGGCACTAGGAGCTGGCCAAGTCG
>JAACDL010000065.1 GCA_009936765.1 Methanobacteriota archaeon | reverse complement strand
TTCCAGATGCTGGACCTGCTCCTAAACAGAGAAGATCTGCCGGTGGCAAATCCAAAAAGTCGGGTAAAGTCACTGCAAATATTCCAGGTAAGGTCGTAACTGTTGAAGTCACCGTAGGTCAAGAAGTCGAAGAAGGACAGGTTGTCATGATCCTTGAAGCAATGAAGATGCAAAATGAGATTCAGGCACCAGTAAGCGGCACAGTAACCGAGATTCATTGTGAAGAAGGTCAATCGATTGAAGCAAATGTTCCTCTGCTTGTGATTACACCTCCTGAAACCGAAGAAGAAGCGTGATAAATTACAATCCTTAAAGTCAGACGGAGTTCAGGGTGATAACATGGGAGAAGACGCCGTCTGCGATTATCCAGGATGTGGAGCAGTAGGAGATATCATTTCTCGACTCTCACCAGAAGGCTACCTAGTGGCTACTGGAAAGAAGGCATATTCATTCCGAGAGGCATACAGGCGCTTCCATTATTGCGGAGATCACCACGAAGAATTGATGGGTGGAGTTTGGTCTAGAGTCCGCAAGCCTGACGACAAGAAAGATGGCCATGTTGCACCAACTGCAATTTGAAGACCATTAATCCGGGCAAAAGGTTTACGCACAGTCCGAAGTTTATCCATCATGGTCGAGGAGCCTACGGCGAAAACACCACCTCCGACGCAGCACATCTCATTTGATGATGATGAGGCTAAAATTGCTACTGAAATTCCAAAAATAACTGGTTTAACACATCCAGATTTGTCTGAAGAAGAAACCCAAGAATTTGTACAAAAATACAACATTGAATTATCATACAAACCTGAAGATAATTTCCGTCAATTGTCATATCTAACTCTGGGAATAGGGTTTGTATTGGTATTCATTATTTGGATAATAAATATTGCCAACCCGGGTGATGACAGTAATATGGCATGCTGCAGTATAATGCTGATTGCAGTAGGTATTTCTCCTCTATTCGATGCTGGACATTATACTAAAAAGAAAGAATGGCAACAAAAACATGCGATTAATCATAGCAGTAGTGATTTTTCTATCGCCTTTAACGTGATTCTGGGAATGTTATTCTTACTCATAGGTATTGTTTTGTTCTTGCTTTACATAATTCAGTTGTGATTAGTAGAAAATTACGACCATGCTGAATAACAACTCTTCATATACTCAGAAGATGAGATACATGCATGATTAGCACAACTATTGCGATATATTCCTTAGGAGCGATGATTGTTTTACTGTCCGGACTACTCACTAGTAAGGCGATAAAAAGACGTAAGAGCAAGCCAGAGAACATCTGGGAACTGAATCCCTCACAATCACCAAGTTACACCTCACGTAGGCCAAGCAATGTCCCGTTAAGTGCGCCTCCTACTGAGGCATTCTACAACAGATAATCATACCAACAAATACGTCATTTCTGATTGTCTTTTTTCCCTGAAGTGAAAAGAGTCTCAACTTTATCGTAAATTTTTTCCTCTAGATCTGCAACTCTCAATATGTATTTGTTGTTAGTAGGCTTGTCTTCTTTCAAAATAGGAACCATCGATGACCAAACCCCTTCTCCTTTAATCCTAGAATATATCGCTGCTGAAACATGAGTCGCAATTAAGACATAACTCAGAACTGCAGAGAATTCATGGGCATTTAGCACTATACTAATCACTAGACCATCCTCATCAGTGTGGCCTTGAGTATACAATCCTGCGATCATTAATCCCGTCAGTGGAAGCATTATCAATGTGAAATACATTGAGAGATGAACTGTTTTGGCAAAGAAGGTGTGAACTTTGTGCACAGGCACATTTGCTCCTTGGAATGTCTCAGCACTTCTCATGTAGAAATAGCGCATTATCACGATAAGGAGGAATACACTTGCAAAACTTACTTCCAACAGAAGTAAGCTATTGTCCTCTAAGTCTTCCAAATCGTCAACTTGTTTGAAAATCCCATACGCATATAGGAGAATAAAACTCCAATGAATAAATTTGGCAAGTTTGGTATGATTTTTGCCCATAATAAGACCCCTCACTATAGATAGGCAAATCTCAGCAGAGAGATTTACCCTTCAAATTACCCCTTGAGCCATCATTGCCTCGGCAACCTTGAGGAAGCCCGCGACGTTTGCACCGAATACATAATCGCCATCACGGCCGTATTTCTTAGCTGTAGAGTATGCTTGCTCGTGGATGTCAACCATAATTGCATCTAAGCGAGCATCGACTTCTTCACGGGTCCAAGAAAGACGAAGTGAGTTCTGACTCATTTCAAGTCCAGAAGTTGCGACTCCACCTGCGTTACTTGCTTTGCCAGGAGCGAACAGTATTCCACCCTCTTGGAATGCAGTTACTGCTTCAGGAGTACAAGGCATGTTTGCGCCTTCTGCTACCGCCATGACATTGTTAGCAACTAGCATCTTTGCTTCTTCACCGTTGATTTCATTTTGAGTTGCACATGGAAGAGCAACATCGACATTTACCCCCCATAGTCCATTGACTGCAGGCTCTGGAGCAGAC
This sequence comes from Methanobacteriota archaeon, assembly GCA_009936765.1. Classification (GTDB taxonomy): domain Archaea; phylum Thermoplasmatota; class Poseidoniia; order Poseidoniales; family Poseidoniaceae; genus MGIIa-K1. The sequence continues at coordinate 6,848 of JAACDL010000065.1, read as the reverse complement.
TTGGTAAATGTAACACCATCAAACTTGTCAGCGTATTCACTGATTCTTCCACGACGGTTATTCTTCAAATCCATGACCCACGCAAGTTTCTCTCTGTCAATTCCAGCAGGATCGTGTATCCATCCAGATGAATCTGACATTGTAACTGGTATTCCACCTAGGTCCAATACCTTCTCACAAGCAAATTGTGCAACGTTTCCGCTACCACTGATTGCTACTGTTGCGCCTTCGAAAGACTTGCCCTTAGTTGCAAGCATCTCGCGTGCGAAGTATACAAGGCCGTATCCTGTTGCTTCAGGACGGATTAGAGAACCACCGTATGAACGGCCCTTTCCGGTAAGAACTCCAGCTTGGAAATCGTTCTGTAATCTCTTGAACATACCAAACATGTAGCCGATTTCCCTTCCACCGACCCCGATATCTCCAGCAGGAACGTCACAGTTGTGACCAATGTGTCTCCACAACTCCATCATGAATGATTGACAGAAACGCATAACTTCTCCATCAGACTTACCCTTAGGGTCAAAGTCAGCTCCTCCCTTTCCTCCACCCATTGGTAGAGTAGTAAGACTGTTCTTGAAGACCTTCTCGAATGCTAGGAACTGCAAAATGGAGGCGTTTACAGATGGATGGAATCTCAATCCACCCTTGTATGGTCCAATTGCACTGTTAAATTGGATTCTAAAACCACGGTTAGTATGGGTGATACCATTGTCATCAACCCAGGGGACTCTGAAATGAATTAGTCGCTCTGGTTCAACAATTCTCTCGACAATTCCTGCTTCAACAAATTCAGGATGGTTCTCTAGTACTGGTTCTAGAGATTCTAGAACTTCCCAAACAGCTTGGTGGAATTCTGGCTGTTCCGGATCTCTACTCTTAACATTCTCAAAAATATCGTGGATTACACTCATTCTAGCACCTAATTACACAATTGTGTTGGCCGAGCCACCTTAAGGCCCTTTACAAGCATTGCCTAAACTAGAGTAGACTAGAAGTATGGACAGACGGTGTTAAACCGTTCCAGACGCTCTAATCTGCGTTCTCCATTTTGGTCATGCCCCGACATTGCACGAATCGCTTCTTCAATCAAAGCATGCTGGTCAGGTTGAATTCCAAGCAACTTTCTCAAGTTCTCAAGAATTGCCCATTCATCTTCTGTAATGATTTCATCATCTAGGGCGGCAACCAATGCAGATTGGTATGTTGTTGCATCACCTACTTGGTGTGTAGAATAATCATCTGGATTTGTAATTGGTGAAGGATCAACGCCTCTTGCAACATCCATAGCAGCACCAACATTGGAAGGATCCATTCCCAAAGCGATTGCAAGTACCTTCAGTATTGATGCTTCGTCATCTGTGACAATGTCATCATCCAGTGCAGTAGTTAGAACCTCTAGGTAGAGATACAGTCCTCGGGTTGCAATTAGTGCCATGTATCTCCCATCAAGGACTACCGTTTGAGGATTGCCGTCTCTAACTTCAATCAATTAACTCATCGATTCGAGCGATTGAAGAAATTAATTCGTCTTCCTCAGCCTTTAGAATTTCAACCATCTGTTTTACATGATTTAATTCATCAAGTTGCCACTCGTTGGTATTTGACCTCTTAGCAACCCCCAACTTATGCCAGTAATTGATACCAACTAGGATGGCACTTTTCGACATGCCTGAACACTCTGACATCTCAGATGTGGTCTTGTCACCATTTGAAAGCTGAGAAAGAACAGTTACTGCACTTCCTGGTACGCCAAGTCTGCGTAGGAAGTGAAGACGCTCGACCATGAGGTATCCTACGACATTGCACATTTCAATGTGCTCCAAGTTGTGCAGTACTTTGTAATCAACTGTAAGTCAAAATGTCATCAAATGTAATACATTCATATACCTGATGTTATGTGGAAGGGGTACAGAGGAATGCGGATGACCACCCCAAGCACCCTAGTCTCACTACGAATCACCGATGAAGAGATTGCTCTTCTCGATGCCAGAGTAGGACTAGATGGGGCAAGAAATCGAAGCGATGTGATTAGAGCAGCGATTCGTTTATTCCTCGATGGGCAACCACTACTTCCAGATATGGAAACTATCACTATTCCAGTAGGTCGCTCGATGAAGAGCAGACTTGGAGATCTATACGAACTTCAAGGAATAAGTCCAGAACAAGCAGCATCACAAGGAATGCAAGACTATGTTCGCCGCCTAATACAGGAAGAGGCAGCATTGAATGATACTCTCGCTGAAGGCCTAACAGAAGCCCGAAGCAAGACTGTAAGACGCAAGGAGTTCACTGAGTGAAAACAGGGTGATAGCCACATAATGGAGGGGATGGGAAAATGCGATGGGAGGACGAACTTGGAAACAACCGTACTCCCTCTTTCCGAGCAGATGTTACACCGCCAGGTAACATCAGTTTCGTAGCACTGCGTCTACGTGCAAAAATTGCACAAACTGGCAACCCAACAAACGTCCCCCTGGATGACCAGGGGGACTCCGATTCCAATCCAGCTTGTTAAGCAGGATTAGTTCCACACGCACCCGGACCCCACATCCGGGTGCAAATTACTCAAACGGTGCAACCGCTACTTCAACAACCTCAACCTCAAATACCTTCGACGAAGGCATCCCTATATGGGTGGCGATGCGGGACTCTCTTGGCTAGCGCACCCAACTCCCAGAGAAGGGCAATTGGAAATGATTTCCGCTTGTTTGGACACCCTAGCAAAGGGCGGAGCACATCTTGCAAGTGCACCAACTGGCATTGGTAAGACCGCTGCTGCTTTGGCTGCAGCCCTAGAATTCGCAGATTCATCTGATGAGCGGAAAACGATAATGTTCCTAACTCCAAGACAAAGTCAACACAAGATCGTTGTAGATACTGTTCGTAGGATTAACGAAATCCGCGAAGGTGAAAAAATAACCTTAGTGGATATGATTGGCCAATCGGGAATGTGTGTGGAACCTTTTGCTGGAAATCGTGGTGTAAGTTTCTCCCTATTATGTTCTAATCACAGGAAAAACAAGCAATGTAAACCATGGTTGACCAAAGCCCCCGGCTTTGAAAGACGAATTCTTTCTGACCCGCTTCATGTAGATGAACTAGTCGAGATGAGCAAAACACATATCGAAAATGGAGAGAAACGCCAAACTTGCCCTTGGAAAGCAGCCAGAACTGTAGCCAAAGAAGCACAGATTATAGTTTGTGATTACAATCATTTATTCATCGAAGAAGTGAGAAATGCATCACTAAAAGCAATGGATTTGAAACTCGATGATCTGATTGTCATTGTGGATGAAGCACACAATTTACCAGACAGGGTTCGAATGGGTATGCAAAGAAGACTAACACCTACAATGGTTCGTAACGCAGCCTCAGAGGTCGAAGAAAATCTTGGTGACATGCAGAAAGTCGCCCAAGTAAACGACTTGATGGGCGATGCAATAATGTTGAAATCTTGGTGCTTGGCTGTATGCAAAGAGTTCAGACTAGTTCTAGTTCGAGAGTTCAAGAGAATGATTTCACAAATCGATTCAAATGATGAAATGCTGATTAAGGCAGATGATGTCCTATCTTGGCTAAATGAGGCCTTCGATGCTGTTGCAGCGATTGTGAATCAATCAACACTAACTGGAACCAATAGTGCTTTTGCAAATCCAGATACAATTGTACGTTTGAAAATGTTCAAGCAGATTTTGGAATCGAATGAAGTAGAAATAGATGAAGATGGGGATAATGAGCCATCCGCACACCTTCTAGCTCACCTGATTGATGTATTGGACAGGTTTGGAGATGGCTCAGCACTCTGCCTAGTATTCGATGGAGAAGGCACTGCTGGGCGTATAGTAACTCATCTGTTAGATGCCGGATTAGTCGCTGGACCAATATTTGAGAGAACGGCAGGAGCAATTCTGATGTCTGGAACTCTAGACCCGCCAAACATGTTTGCAGACCTACTTGGCCTAACTCCGAAGATGCGAGGTGAGTCCATACATCCTTCTCCTTTCGCAAAGGAAAGGCGACCGATTGTTGTCGCAACAGATGTGACTACATTGTACAGAGCAAGAGGGCCAGATAATACCAAGAAAATCCAACAGCACATTCAGGCTGTTGTCCAAAACACCCCAGGTAATGTTGCTGTATTCGTACCATCATACAAATTCTTGGAAGAAACTTTCGACGACCTTTACGTACCAGGAGTAAAGAAATTAGTAGAATCAAAGAAATGGAGTAAAAAAGACATTGCTGCATTGCTAGTCGACCTTGAAGAAGCCCCCAAAATTGGCAGAAAAATACTACTTGCAGGAGTTTTCAATGGTCGACTTTCCGAGGGAGTAGATTATGCAGGTGGAATCCTTGATGCTGTTATTTGTGTGGGAATACAAAATGCTCCCCCATCAGTGTTCCAAAAGTCGTATGGTAATTACATCAAGGATAAGTTCGGTCAAACTAATCACTGGAGATATGCAAACTCTCAACCGGCCATCAATACAATATTGCAAGCTATGGGCCGCCCGATAAGAGCAATGGGGGACAGAGTACTGATTGTTCTACTCGATCGGAGAAATGTCGATAGAACATATTCAATCTGCTATCCACCCGATATTAAGATGAATCAAGTGAGCAATCATGATGGGTCAGGGCGCTTTGCAAAACGCTTCTTTTCTAAAGTCAAAAGAGAAGCCGACATCTGAAAGGTTCAATACGCTCCGCCACTGGAGGGTTAGAACATGGAAGAGTGGGAAGAGGTCGAAATCTTGACTGCATCAGATGGTCTTGACGCAACACCAAGTGAACTGCACGCCACTTTTGAGATTTCAGGCGACCATTTGAACGAAGTTAGAGACCGCCACACAATGATGCTAATCGCATCTGGTGAACTACCTGAGAAACACATGGTAGATATTGCTCCAGAAAGAGTTCTGAATTGGATTGTTGAAGAACTAAATGGCGTTAGAAGAACAGATGGTTTGTCGATTCCTCTACACGGAGCAGACTTACCATCCGTCGAACTTTCTAAAGCAACTGTTGATGGACACAGTATTCTCAAACTCAAAGTTGGAAACAACTTCGTTAGAAAGTTACCACTACCTGCAGAGGTCGATTCAATCAAGGCTACACTCAATGGCGGAGTGTTAGATCTTCGCTGGTAATCATCGGTTTGGAATCTCGCCTAACTGCCCAATCTCACCGACTACTCTTGTCAGTGCTTCTTGTGCATTTATCTTGTGACTCTCACCCATTTCGTGTCGGCTATATCTTGCCTCTTCGCATACATTATCAAGCAGGGATAGTGACTCCTCCGTGATATTTGGAAGAGCCGCACGAATCGCCATTTCGAATTCTCTGACAGTTTCGAAATCACGTCGTAGGAATCCCCTTCCCATCAAGATGTGAACCAAGCTCTCATAGCATTGGAAGATTGCTTCACGCATTGAATCTCCAGCCGCCAGTAACTCGGCTGTGTAGGAGGATATGTCCGCTATTTCTTTTGCAGCCTCTGTTGCACGGCGCCTCATGATAACGAATGCAGCACCTGCTCCAATAATCAGTATTGCAATCACATAAACCCACCATGGAGCACCGCTACTATCGCTCTCATAGGTGTAGTCTGGATTAATTCCTGAGCTGTAAATTGTATTGAATTCACTCATTGAACCATCTGAAATTACAAAGTTAGGAGATATCTGAATCTTTAGAGTCAACTCTCCATATTCGGAAACATCGCCATATGGCGGGTCGGAATTAAACTCAAACGAAGCAATACCATCCGAATCAGTGACAATAACGACTTCATCTAGTCGAGTATTGTTTTCTGATTCAAGATAAACAGTGATTGCAATACCTTCAACGCCCTCATCAGTGTCATCTGCGATGAGTTCAATCTCACCAGAAACAACTTCTTGTTCTCCCTCAATTATGTCATCAATGTCAACACTGATTGGAGACTTGAGGTTGATCCTAACTGAAACAGGTTCCGTCCAAGAGTTTCCAGAGCGTAGATACAATGTGGAGTTTTCAGGTGTCAGAAGATTAAATTGCATCTGACCTGGTTCAATCCATGATGGAGCAGTAGCACTCAGAGTGAAAGTGCCACCATTCCAGATAATACTGTCTGTAGTGATACAACGGCTATCAACACCACTGGTTCCACAATTTATTCCTTCACCTAATACAAGTGATGCACCGTCGATAAGAACACCTTGGCCACCAATTTCAGTAACTCTTCCAGTAATCTGAATCTTGTATGTAGTGCTGTCACTTCTAACAACATCATATGGCTGTATGGAATCTATATTGACATTGACATCTGCCCAAACCAAAACCGTCTCGTTAGAATCAATTGGCAGATGGCCTGTACTTCCATCGAAGGCAAACCGCATCACGTGAGTGCCACGAGAGTAATCTGAGTCTGCACGAATAGATGTAGAGAAATCACCAGTCAAAGTAGTTGTAGCAAAACCAACCTGAACTCCATCCAAGAAGATGAAGATTGTTTCCCCGGGCAACCCATCGTTTAAGGCTGTATCAATATCATACAGTGAACCAGATATTTCCCAGAAGTCATTCCTAGTTGCATCTTTGTCGACAAAGTCTACTGTAATTCCTGTACGGTGCGATAAGAAGAATGTTGTATTTGCTTGCCCTGAACGATACCATCCCTGAGCAGGAACATCTGCAACAACTGTATGTACGCCGTCCGACAAGAAGTTTGGAACAACCCAGTTGAAACTGAAGTTACCGTTAGAATCTGTTGTTGCATTACCAATTGGAATACCTTCAACTGTTACCTGAACAATCATGTCAGATAATGGAACCATTTGATTGTCGCCTACGAAACCATCAAT
>JAACDL010000064.1 GCA_009936765.1 Methanobacteriota archaeon | reverse complement strand
GAACCAAGAATCGATAACTTAACTCCTAGGATATTTAGTCGGAATAGTAGGAACCCACCCGCTAGAACTAGCAAACCTCCTACGAGTAGTGAATACCCTCTAACAGAATAAGCTCCTGAGTCCCTCACCTCATCGTGATATTCTTGATAGTCCTCGGCGGTAATGTTCAATTGTTGGTTTTCATAATTTTCTAAAATGGGATCTAAATCGGCTTCAGGAAAATCATCTGCCATTGAATTCTGAACGTCTCCCCAACCAATTAGAACCATCAAAATCGACCCTAGGATGAGCAATATTGCAATTGTTTTCGGGCCTTTTTTGTCCGGTTTAGGAGAAAACAAGGAAGCCGGAGGCGCTAGACCGTCATCTCCACTCATGCGTATTGAGAAATCATTACTCATCTGTGCAAGCCTCCAATCCATTTCTTAGGGAATCCGGAATGACAAGTGAAGTCATGTCTATCATGCTAACACAGACAGTCACTTGTTCACTAGACCAAAGCAAATCTTTGTTCTGGTTGTGGAACCTGTATTGCGAAGTACAGGATTTGTTTCCAACCTTTGAAATCCAAATAGTTGCGGTGACAGTATCGCCATACCTAAACGGTAAATGAAATTCAGATTTGATGTCAACTACTGGGAAACCAATTTCCATTTCACCAATGATATGTGAATAATCAAAACCACATATTTGATTCCACGACTCTTCAAAAAAACGATGTGCAAGATCGAATATTCTCGGGTAGAATGCAATCCCTGCCATGTCTAGCATTGGGAAATCTACCCGTCTAGTCAAACGAACTGCCATGAGCCTTCGTAGAAGAACCACTTATTCAAGCATCCTCGGGCTTGGGCCATTTTTTGGCCAGTACTTTAGCAAGGTCATCATCCAATTTAGCATTCCACCAATCGCTTCCCTGCCATATAGCATACCTCCCACGTATGCCTCTAATATCCGCTCCTTCGAACGAACAATTCCGGAAGTTAGAGAGGTTTAATCTCGCTTTACGGAGGTCTGCACCACGGAAGTCACAATTGTCAAATGCTGATTTCATTAGATCAACCTCCACCATCGAAGCTCTCCTAAAATCTGAATTTACGAAGTTACCTTCAGTTAAATCAGCCTTATCAAGAATGCTCCTTCGGAAATTGGACCGAGGATGATTTCCTCTTCGCAATAGTTCGTTAGCATGGTTTTGGAATGACCAATCCAAAGGCTCTTCTTCCTTGTCGGTACTACTGCCCGACATTACCATTTAATCACCATCAGTATCGACTTCGCTTGTCGAGATGTGCGCGTCCTTCAGGAGTAAGAATAGCATACCTGTTCTTCTCTTTTGCAGATGGAGGGGTCACTAAGAAACCCTTCTCTCGTAGCCTGTTGAGGTAAAGAGAGAGATTACCTGGTGGCTCCAAACCAGCGTCAATAAACAACTGATCTATTACACGAGGCGGGCTATCATTGACACCTTCTACATCCCTGAGATACTGAATAGCACCTAGAACTTGGTCTGGCTTTCGAATTAGACTGCAGTTTTCGATAAGCGCCCTGAAAGCAGAACCACGTTCTGGCAGACCAGACTCTCTAGCAGCGTCAACAGCGGCTTCGATTGCTCTCTCTCTTGCATTGCGAATTCGCGATAGTGCAATCGACCATGTGTCGTCTTGCCTAACTCTTGTTAGACGTTCGTCAACACTTGTCTGCGCGCCAGTGAGGTCAATCTCAACATCACCTGCACGAATCAGTACTCTTGTATCGTCTTCCATATCATCACCTTTTGTTTCGTACATCGTCTTGCAAACTACAACTCGATTCCTGTACCAACGTATCCCAGCCTCAATCAAATGAGTATTAAAGGCCTGTTTGCCTCAGTACGTAATGTTATTACAGCCACTTATTAAATAACATTACGGCTGAAAAGAAATCCTTTCCAAACCTCAAATTGTTGATTACATGGAGGATAAGGCACTTGAAGGAGCGCCATATTCAACCATTTACCCGGGTGTTAAAATGAAGCGTCTCTCTCCGATTTTGCTTACGACTCTACTGCTGGTATCTTGTTTTCCGATTAACTATGTATCGGCATCAGAAGAGTCGACTACCATTTCTTCCTTCACAGGCGGAGTTGCCTCTGTCGAAATAGATTTACAAGGGGGGGCGACAAACAATTCAGTAACCATGGATGTTCCTCGTAATGTGACTTTCCAAACCTCATTTCTAAACCTTAACGTGGACCATGGCGAAGAAACCCCTGGACAGGTCTGGCTCGATCTAAATGAAGATGGAATATTTGAGTGGGAGTTCTCTGGTACAGGATATGGTAATATTGGACACCAGAATCAGTTCTATGATGGAAATACCTCAATCACTTCTATGCTAGGTAATGGTAGTAGTTTAGTTCCTGATATATTGGTGCCATCAGAATCTACCATACAATCCTCCAATCTCAATATCAGTTTTGCTCCACAAGTAGGAGGGGGGCATTTCCAGATAGGTGAGTATCAGCAAGTCGTAGAATCTGATATTGACGGAGATGGACTACCGGAGCCGGTATTTTTGTCAACCGCTGATCCAACCAATTATTCTACCACAATTGTATGGGCAGATTGGACTTCATCTGGAATCACAATTTCCACTCCGATTTCATCATGTGATAATGCAACCTCTCTGTCAGTGGGAGATTTGAATGGCGATGGTAGCCAGGACATCATTGCCTTCTCGACTATTTCCGGCACCGCTTGCGTGCACATAGCAAACGGTACAACCTTTGATTCAGTGCTAAATCTCTCCCTTTCCAGTGGGTTGATCTCTGCTAAAATTGGAGATATGAACAAGGATGGATTAGATGATATCGTAACTATCCATGACATGGGCGTACTAGAATTCAACACATGGTCTAACACATCATGGAATTTAGCTACCAGTTCTACTACTGTGATTAATCCGAATGGCACAGAAGGAATTCCAGCCAACTTACTATCATTGCATTCGAATGATTTCTTTTCTAATGGTAATGAGTCAGTATTGGTAATGGATAACATGGGGCATTGGACTAATTGGGCTATTTTCAATGGTGCTTGGGGCGGGCCATTAACTACTTTTGATGGTATCAAAAGCGATGAAATTATCACCGATTTAGATGGAGATGGGGATATTGATTTGATTGGAAGCAATGACCAAGGGTATGCATTTTTGATCAACAACGGAACACAATGGAACCCTAATTTTGTTCAAGGCCAGATAGGCCTTTTAGATTCTGTAATTAGCGACTTTGACGGAGACGGTAACCTGGATTTGTTAACTCCGGTTTCTGGAGTCACCGATAACTCAGCTTCGACTCTTGAAGGCAATATTTCTCACAGACAGATTAACGCTTCAAGTGTTGGAAATGTGGCGAATTATGTCTTGGAACCTTGGTCTATGCCGACTTCGATAATTACCATGGACATGGATAATGACGGAGTTTTGGAGCAGATTATCGGTGCAGGCGAAGTCAACCAAGGAGTCTTCATCGGAGGGTGGCATAGTATCGAATTAGATGCTGACGGCGATGGAACGCTGGAGATGGATGCCACGGGATACGCTGGAGATTCTTCCAACGGTCTAGATTCTTTGATAATGGCAGATGAAGCCAATGAAATCAAAGACGATTTAATCCCAGTATTGGCGACCCTACCGTCTTCTATGGACTCATATGGAATCATAATGAGTACTTATTCAATGGAAGTAAACAGTAGCGGAATGGGGCAATTTACTTTCTCTGACCTAGATATTGGTTATGATTGCAGTTTCACAGTAGATGTAAATCCACACGCTACAACAAATCTCACCAATGTTCTGAATCAGGGGATGACTGGAGGCACTGGCAATTACACAGTTAGTTTCCCAGTGAATTCATCTCAAGCAGGAGTTATTTCACTGAGTAATATTGCAGCGATTTACATTCCTGGAGCTCCAGACTTGTCATTACCTATTCAGCCAACACTGGTTTTAGATTCAGTGGACAATGAGAAAGTAGTACTATCTTGGAATGAAGTATTCGACTTCGGCGACGACTTCGTCGAGTTCGAGATATTCAGGCTAGAATCGGCAAATGAAACCGTGTCATTCATCGATGTTTACAATACATCTGGCGGTCAAAACATGACTATTGACACCAATATTTCTGTAGGCTCAACTTATTGGTATTCAGTTAGATCTGTTCATTTCTTCGGAGTAACATCCAACTTGTCTAATTCAATACAGGTAACAATTCCATACCCAAGCCCGCCATTAGCAGTAGAAGGGGTCGAAATTGGAGATATTGAGAATGACACAGGAGGAGCACTTTCAGTGTCGTGGAATAGTTCAACAGAAGTGATTGACCATTACGAAATATATCTTGAGAACGGTTCATTCAGTAGTATTTCGGGATTGACAAGTATTGCCAATGTGTCTGCCTCAACCAACTCAACTAATCTGACAGGCTTGATAGATTCCCATGAATATTGGGTTGCAGTAGTTGCTGTTGACCAGTATGGTAATTCAACAAGTGCAGTAATTTCAGTGGGGCCTGCATATTCTATAAATGATGTCCCGATTACTCTCGATTACGAGATTGTAGCAACTTCTGAAATCATTTTGGGCTCGCCATTCGCATTGGAAATAATTCTTGAAGATGAAGTAGCTAACACTGAAAATGGTAACATAATCGTGTCAATGGAAACCACTTCAGGAGTATATCCAATTTCGACTAATTGGGACGGAATTAATCTTACAGACTTCTCCGATTTAGGAGTATTTACAACTGACATTTACGGCGAAGTCACCTTTTGGGCTAACTTCAGTGGTTTTGCAGGAGACGCCCAGAATCGAGAGATTTCCTCAAAGTCTGTTTCAGTTACTTCAACAGTAAATGTAGGGGCAACAATCTCTTCTACAGAAGACACATATGAGTTAGATTGGGATAATGAAACCGATGTGCGAATTAATATTGAAGCCGTTAACCCACAACAATCAGGGCTGCTAGACGGAGCAACGATCACATGGTCAATCCATAACAGTACCACCAACCAATCTCTTACAGGGACAGAACAATTCAGTGATAACTTTACTCAATTCCTAGTTAATTTCCCAGGAGGGGGGATATTGTTCGTAAACGTAACTGAACCCGGATGGATAAGCACTGGGCAGGAGCCACTTGAAATCAACTTGGTATCTTACGGATCGGAAGTTGAAGAAAACGAGACAGAAGGTAATGATACAAATTCAACACCATGGACTCCAGACATAATGAACGATGTAACTCTTGATTGTGGACAAGTTATAATCGACCCATCTGTAGTGCAAAAATTTGATTGTACTATTACTAATACCAACAATTACACAATCGAGATTTCACTCGAACCAGATGGATGGTCTCAATGGTCAGATTTCATCTTATTCGAACCATCTGCAGGACAAGGTGAGTTCGTGCTAATCGACAGTGCTAGTTCAGAAATTGAAATCAGGGTTGAAGTCTTACAGAATCTTTCTGAAAATGCACTTGTTAATGGTTTAATTCAAATCGATATTAGACAAGGTCCTGTAGATTACATATATCCTGGCGACAGACCTCTAACTTTCGAAGTTCAGTGGACATTAATAGGAGAAGAACCAATTGTGAATCCAAGTCCTGATGACGAAGAAGATACTGATGATAAAAAGTCAGAAAATGAAGACACAAGTTCCGGTAATGACATGGTAATTGTCGGTAGCATTGCTGCTTTTGCAATATTAGGGTTAGTAGTATTCATTGTACTGAGAATAAGAAATAGCGACCTCGACGAATGGGGAGAAGAAGATTTAGACATGGATCCTGAATTACAGACAGATAGAATTTCAAAACCTCTTCCAGTGGGTGTTGCGCTAGATGAATTTGAAGATAAGACAATCATTGACGAAACCCCAGACAAACCAGATTTCATCTCAGATTTTGATGACGATGAGGATTATGTAGAAACTCTCGAATCAAATGAGGAGGAATATGAAAGTGAAGAGGCAGAAGAGGAGTATGAAGAAGATAATACCGAAGCCTCAGAAGAAGACTCCGGAATAACAGTTGATGAAAACGGAACAGAATGGTATGAAGACGAAGTAGGCGCCTGGTGGTTTAGAGACCCTGGCGAAGAAGATTGGTCAGAATTTGTCGAGTGAAATTCGTAATACCTTTGAATGAGTCGGACGGAGGAGAATACATGGCGGGCCAAGCATCGTATGACCTAGTTCTACACAAAGATGCAGACCCTCGTACAGGCGGCGTTGCAATTTGTGGATTTTCTACAGTTGGAATGGTAGGAGTTATCGCGGCATCACACGTCATTAGCCAACTAGATTTGACTCAACAAGGCACAGTTCTAAACTCAGAATTCCCTGCAATGGCATTAGTGCACCATGAGGTTCCAAAGCACCCAGTAAGGGTCTATCAAGGCAGCAATGTTGGTGTATTCACTGCAGAGGTAAGGTTTGGCCCTGAACGTGACGTACTTTTTGCAAATACTGTTCTCGAATGGTTCACTAAGGGTGGGTTTGATCAACTGATAGTAATAGATGGAGTGGCTCGAGAGAATCTCGATGATAGAGATGGCTCATTGTACGGAGTTAGCGCATCTAAACCCGGAAGGGCGCGACTTAAGACTGCTGGAATCGAACCAGTTCGACAGGGAGTTGTGGCTGGTATCGCAGGCTATCTTATCGCCGAAGGAGACCGTCTAGGTCTTGACATTACGGCCATATTAGCAGACTGCAACCCAATGTTTCCAGATGCTAGAGCAGCGGCGATGGCAATAGAAGCAGTTAGTGAACTGACCGAAATTGACATTCCTCTTTCATCTCTCTTAGAAGATGCTAGGAAGATAGAAGATAGTGTTAGAGAAGTGTTTGAGAATTCTCAAACAATGTTGCCAGCGCCTGATGATGAAATGGACCCATCATTTAGCTGAACGGGCGACTTCTAGAATTGTCTGCCAGTCTGCATTAGTTGCAAACATCGCTTCAGGCATATGGCAACGCGCCATCTTGAATCCAGCATCTTCAAGACCAGATTTAATTTTCTTCATCGACGGAATCTGTCCAATTCCTGCAGCAATTCCTAATTCATCTACAGCAATTAGTAAATGGTCTTGCGACAGTAATTCTGCAGATTCAGAAATATGTCTAACGGTTCTTTCAATTTCTCTTTTGGAATGTTCAATATCGATATCATCCCAATCTTCAGGTAAATCTTCATCCTTTCCAGAGCACAACGAAATCGCTTTTTCTGCAGTCATTCTACCTGCAATGTTAGCATCAAATATAGGTCCAGTCCACATAGGGCCTGAGAATTCCCCTTCTGCCTGTTTTGAGAAGTGATATGGGTTTGAGCGTATCCTGTATCCAATGCTTTCTCTCCAATCCGAAGCCTCTTCTTTCGACCTTTTTAGTAGAACACTAACGCGAACATGATGTCCATCAAACAACGATAGAATTGGATGAATCGATTTATCGTGCATTGCTGCTATACGAGCTATAGTCCCCAATAGAATTCTCGTTGCATCATCATGCATGTAGGAGTCTGTGATTCCAACAGCTCCATACCTTCTAACTGCGCTGGTTTTAGCAGAACCACATAATGCGGCAGTATCAGTAGCGGTAACTTCCAGAACCCCTACTCTGGATATCGCTTGTATAGCGGCATCAAGAAAACCAACTGGAGAGCCGAATGGATCCAAATCAATCCACTGGAATGGGGCTTGAATCATCAATTTGTTAGCATCACCTTCAATCCAATGGATGCCATCTTCGACAACACCTTCCTGTTCTCTGGCAAACCTACTCGGTTCAGGAACCCATTCCAAATTATCTCCGACAGGGTTGGATTTGTGTGATTGTCTAGCCCATGCTAAAGCATCAGAGTCCAAATCATTAGCAGTAATTCGTAAAAGTTCCTGAGATGGAATTTCCTTCCTCCATCGCCTAGGTCTAACGCCAGTTGCACAAAGAGCATCTAATGCTCGGATGGTTTTCCCTTCAGGAACCAACCAACCATGTTCAATTGCATCTGCTAACAGCATTACGGAACGAGTTCTAGCAGGAGCCATTGCTGGATTTAGAAAACCTTCACCGGTTTTTGCAGCAGGCCCTCTGGGCATATGGGACGGTTTAGGTTGATGATTACGAAGATGGACAGAAGTCCTTCCTTCTAGCCAGATATGTCCCGGCCAACCTTCAGGTTCCATATTTAGTCCTCAATAGTGTTCGAACACAATATCTGGATTAGCGTGTGTAACTTTGTGTCCGTTGTCAACAACTTCACCGATAATTGCGCACCCTGGCATTCTTTCTTCCAACCACTTGCAGACTGATTGTGCAACACTTGAATCCACAGCAATTATCATTCCGCACCCCATATTGAATGTACGATGCATTTCCCTGTCTGTAACATTTCCATGTTGCTGAATCCAACTGAATTCAGGGAGGATTGGTAACGGATCAGATATACTCCATCCTAAGGAGTCATGGAGCCTCAACAGATTGGAAAGGCCTCCTCCTGTAACGTGGCATATTCCATGAATTTCGCTTGTTGCACATGGGCCATCTTGAATTAAATCAACGACAGGGTCGCAATAAATCCTAGTTGGGTTAAGAAATACCTCACCAAGGGTGATTGGGCCTTCATTGAATCTTTCAATACGGCTTTCATCTAAACCAAAAGTAGCCTCATCTTACCACGATGCTCCACAATGGGAAACAACATTTCGAACTAAAGAATATCCATTTGAATGAACTCCTGAAGACGGCATACCGATTAGCACGTCTCCTTCCTTCAAATTCGCACCTGTAATTTCGCTGCCCTTGGCTAACCACCCCAGGGCTGTTCCAGATAGGTCTAGTTCGGTCACAATACCAGGCAGGCTTGCAGTCTCTCCGCCAGCAAGAGTTACCCTTGCTCTACGACAGGCTTCAGCTAAACTAGCCCCTAGTGCTGCATGTACCGCAGGGTCTGGCTTCGGAACTGCGATGTAATCTACGAATGCAATCGGTTCTGCACCAACACACAACAAATCATTGACATTCATTGCCATACAATCAATCCCAACTCCTGCCCATTGATTCAATTTTGTTGCGATTGATAATTTTGAGCCAACACCGTCTGTAGCCAATGCTAGATAATTGTCTCCAAATTCAACTAAACCACCGAAACCACCGGGTAGGTCAACGGGCGCACCAGGGCTACCTGGCTTCCTAACGGAGCGAGATAAAGCACCTACTAAAGCGCCCACGGCATTGCCTTCGAGATCAATGTCGACACCACTGCCAGCGTAGTCAAGGCCCTCTGCCATGACACTTCCCAATCATAGGCCTCTCATCATGATACCGATTGAATTTGATTTGCTATCCAAGGCAAGGAGAGGTCGAGCCGGTGATCAATACCGCTGTGAGTTCCGGGGAACTCTTCCCATTCGTGAACGATTTGTAATTCGTTCATTCGAGCATGTAATTGTCGTAACCCATACTGTATGTTGTACTGGTCAGAATCACCAACATCTATCCAGCAAGCCGGTAATTCCCTGTGGTCCTCAATCATGTTTAGCGGGTCCCATGCTCTCCATTCAGCCCATTTGTCATCATCAAAAATACAATTTTCATCAACGGGCAGTGTTCCATCACTGTATGTTGAGGCCATGGCAGCAATCATCAGAGTATGAAAATCATCGCCTTTCAAAGACTTTGAATTCTTAACGTAATTCAAGAAACCAGACATTCCTCCGTGGATATTGATTTGAGTTAGGACGCTGCCCATCTCAATTCCAAATAAAAGCTCAAAACCACAATCTCCGGAATGACAAGCAACAGCCTCCCAGCAATCATCCAACATTCCGCGAACCAGTGCGCCATAACCACCACTTGATTTTCCAACAAGACCAAAGCCGCTGACCTCATATCTTGAATTTATTTCACTTCGTAGATCGTCATTCAGCCAACTCCCCCAGTCACCAACAATTTCAGAATCAATAAATTGGTTACCGCCTAATGAAGTAAATGTGTCAGGCATTACAAGAATCGATGGCGGCATGACTCCACTCTTGACTAAGCGTTCGTGTCGCTGAGGGAGAGTTTCACTAAACGCCCTCCAATTAGCTCTGGCAAAACCGGTTCCAGTAAATGGAGCGAGATAGATAATACAAGGAAGAGGGCCATTTCCTCCAGGTGAAATATGTACCATGACTTCCCTTTCAATAGGGTCTCCAATTTGATTTTCCAAATTTGGCGATGAAAAAGAAAATCTTTCGATAGTTCCTCTGATGGGTTCAAAAGAGTGGGCGGGCATGAACCTGCGATGGGCTTCAAGGAAATGTGCTTGGCGGTATTCCAATGGAAGCCATTGGAGGTTGAATGATGCGATTAAATTCCAGTGGAAATGAAGGGGAAGAGTTGTTCAAACTCAATGATTATATGGGGTCGACAACGGCTCAAGATGTCCGGTTGAGGGATTTACAATGACTATCCAAGAATTTGACTTACCAGCCAGATGGCGCTCACTCCTCCTAGACAATTATAGCGAAGCCATACACAATCTCGAAGTAACTTGGCCAGACGTCCAGTCTTTGGAAGTTTCATACAGAGATATCGAATCATTCGACCCGGACTTCGCATTATCAATTGTTGAGGAACCTGAAAATAATACTCAGGCTGCCAATCAAGCACTTGGACTCCTTCTAGCAGAATTAGGCTCTCCAAGAATCGTTGCATTTGTTCGAATAATCGAGTTACCATCAGATGCTCATCGTACAGTTAGGCAACTTCGAAGTGAAGATTTGGGCTCAATGATTTCAGTTGATGCAATTGCTACCAAGATAGGTAGGGTTCTGCCTAGAACCTACGAGGGGGCCTTTGTCTGTGTTGCTTGTGGCCATTCAACTAGAGTTAGCCAGCCAAATGAACAAGAATTAATCGAACCAATAGAGTGTTTCGAGATAGATGGTGGATGCGGTAGGCGCAAAGGCCAGACTCGTTTCGTTCAAAGAGTCGAAGAATCAATTTTGATCGATACACAATTCATCGAGTTACAAGAGCCACCTGAAAACCTTCGAGGAGGAGTACAACCAGAGAGAATCCTTTGTATCGCAGAACACGATATTGCAGGACAATTAAATCCGGGAGATCGTGTTACTGCTAATGGAATGTTATTTGTTCGCTCGCAAAGGAAATCCGGCAAAGACACTCCAATTTTTGATATTTTCATGAGAATCCATAGTGTTCAACGTGAAAGTATTCCATTAGAAGAAATTCAAATCACAGAAGACGAAGAACACGAAATAAAGGAACTAGCACGTCGTGATGACATCCACCAATTACTGACAAATTCGATAGCGCCTTCCATTTTTGGTATGTCCAAACAGAAAGAGACACTAATGCTTCAACTGTTCGGCGGAGTCGCTTCAAAAGCGAAGGACGGAACTCGCCTTAGGGGCGACATCCACATTTCACTAATGGGTGATCCAGGGGTTGCAAAATCTCAACTGCTTTCCTATATGTCGCAGATTTCACCAAGAGGAAGGTTCACTTCTGGTATGTCTGCATCTGCTGCGGGATTGACTGCAGCCGCAGTTCAAGACTCAGCAGCCGATGGACGCTGGACGCTGGAGGCAGGAGCATTAGCACTGGCAGATTTAGGACTGGCAGCAATTGATGAATTCGACAAGATGAATGAGAATGATCGTTCATCTATGCACGAGGCAATGGAGCAGCAAAGAATCTCAATTTCTAAAGCTGGAATTAACGCTACACTTTCTACAAGGTGTGCAATTCTAGCAGCAGCGAACCCGAAAGCGGGTAGATTCCAGTCTGTATCCGAAGTACCATTTACACAGCCGATTAATCTTAAACCAGCACTAATATCTAGGTTCGATGTAATTTGGTTGCTTACTGATCAACCTGCAGCGGACCACGACACAATGATTGCCAACCACATCATGAACAATCGAGCAAACTCTACTCCAGAAGTACTGATAGATCAAGGCAGTGCAGTCGATCCATCTAAGTCTTCAGCCCACGATGGCTTAGATGAAAGCAAAGGAATTGTTAATCGCGACCTGATTCGTAAATATGTTGCTTTTGCGAAGAGGTCCATTCATCCAACACTATCTTCCGAGGCTCAAAACCTATTGAGGGAATACTATGTTGAAACAAGACGCAAGGGAGGCGAATCTCATGATTCAATCGCTATTTCAGCAAGAGCAATTGAAGGTCTCTATCGTTTAGCACAAGCATCAGCAAGGGTTCGTTTGTCAGAGGAAGCGACGATAGAAGATGCACAGCGTTCAATTCGTCTTACTAAGACCTGGCGACATGAATTGATGGGCGAGAATTTCGACGAGACCACACTACAATCTGGTAAGAAAGCAAGCAAGAGGAATCGAGAAAGAGTAATTCTTGAAATTGTAAAAAGGATTCATGCAGATACAGGAGATGTAGTATCTCTGAATGATGTATTGACAGAGGCTGGAAGAAGCGATATCAGCAGGGACGCTGCTCAAGATATAATCGATCTATTAGTCCGCGATGGGGCGTTAATGCGACCACGCGGTTATGAGACCCTAGCGCCAGTATGATACGATGTGCTCATATCAATGAGGTTCTACAGGTGGTAACATGGAACCGGAAGGCGATGTGGCAACTCCTGCACTTCTAGACCCTGAAGGTCTAGGTTTCATGTGCGGAATTGAGGTTCATCAGCAGTTGGCAACAGGTAAGTTACATTCACGCCAACCGGGTGTTTTACACGATATTACAATCGAGACATTGCCTGTGGATTGGCCTAAATTCTCCCGCCGATTACGTTCTGCCAGAGGAGAAGGCGGGACTGTTGATGTTGCTGCTCGATTCGAATCACGTCGAAACCGCTCATTCGTTTACTGCCAATCTCCAAATTCAGGACTGATTGAACTCGATGAACAACCACCACTTCCCCATGATATTGAAGCCCTAGATATTTCATTGACCGTATCTGGAATGATAAATGCACATCCAGTACCCCTTCTTCAGACAATGCGTAAGACCGTAGTCGATGGTTCGAATACTAGTGGTTTTCAGAGAACAACATTAGTCGCTACAAATGGAGTTTTGGAGACCGAAGGGGGACCTGTAGGGATCGATGTGCTGTGTTTAGAAGAAGACAGCGCTCGTAAACTTGACAGTGAATTAACACCAGATGGTGAAATTGTAACATGGAATTTAGACAGACTTGGAATTCCATTGATTGAGATCGCTACAGCACCTGATGTAAAAAATCCAGATCATGCTAAACAGACCTCTATTGCTTTGGGAAGAACCCTCAGGGATACTCGAAGGGTAAGAAGAGGCCTTGGCAGTATTCGTCAAGACCTCAACGTCTCGATAATGTGTGGAGATAGAGTTGAGATTAAGGGTTGCCAGGATCTAGAATGGATTCCAAAAATAATCCGTTGTGAAATGGCAAGGCAATTACATTTCTATCGACTAGCCAATCAACTACGTTCCGCACATGGCTTGCCTGCATTGTCTAATGACAGAAGGGTAGAATCTCCTTCTGTACAAGAGGAAGTCTCCGGCATACTTCAATTAAAATTAGTCGATGTAAGTTCGGCTTTCGAATCTTGTGAATCGAAGAGAGTCAAGTCGGGGTTAGAATCAAAATCCGTAATGCTAGCTCTA
The DNA here is from genome assembly GCA_009936765.1 of Methanobacteriota archaeon. Taxonomy (GTDB): domain Archaea; phylum Thermoplasmatota; class Poseidoniia; order Poseidoniales; family Poseidoniaceae; genus MGIIa-K1. The sequence goes on along the minus strand of JAACDL010000064.1, from coordinate 476 downwards.
CCTCTCCCAGGATTTAATGGACTCATCGGAGTCAAGGAACTCGATGCAGATGGGGCACAGATGCCAAGGCTTGGTAGAGAACTTGCAGGCGCTGCAAAGTTAGCTGGAGTGGCAGGAGTATACCATTCTGATGAATTACCTGCCTACGGAATAGAACAAGATTACGTAGATGCAACTAGGAAATTATTGGATGGCGCAGACGCTTTTGTGTTGTGCTTAGCTCCACAATGGCAAGCAGAACTCGCCCTTGAGAGCGTTTTGAATCGTGCTAAAATGGCATTTGAAAGAATTGCACAAGAAGTTCGAAATGTGGCGATTAAGAAAGGCTCACCCGAAGATGGGACAACTACGCCAATGCGCCCTCTGCCTGGCGGTGCTAGAATGTACCCTGAAACCGATATTCCACCTCTGACAATTAGTAATCAACACTGGCAAAAAGTCTTAGAAAATTTACCAATGACTCAGGCAGAGCGATT
>JAACDL010000063.1 GCA_009936765.1 Methanobacteriota archaeon | reverse complement strand
TATTCTTCGTTGGATATATTGCAATGGGTGCTGCCTTCGTTTTCTTCATGAGTGAACGTAGTAATGTCGCACCTGAGTACCGTACTACAATGACCATTTCAGCACTGATTGTAGGTATTGCTGCATTCCACTATTACTACATGCGCGGTGTTTACACCGACCTTGGTACAGTATCAGTCGAATACCGTTACATGGACTGGATAATTACAGTACCATTGATGGCATTGAAGTTCCCTTCCCTAGTCGGAAAGGATGCAATTACTGATGCAAAGTTCCTCGGAATGGGCTTCACTGGAGTTTGTTTCACAGGTGCACTAATTATGATTGGATTCGGATATGCTGGAGAAGCTGGCCTGATGAACGGCATGCTAGGTCTAGTCCTTGGAGGAGTAGGTTGGGCAATGATTGTTGTCGCTACTGGAACCCCATGGTCATCTGGAAAAGGTGTTGACAACGATAAAATCGCACCAGAGTTGATTTGGAGTGCTAACGCTCTAAGATGGTTCATTGTAGTTGGATGGGTAATCTACCCAATTGGCTACCTATTCAGCCCGGGTGTCGACATCCTGTCTGGAAACCAAGAAGCAATGGCAGTCGCTTACAATATTGCAGACATCATCAACAAGATCGGTTTCGGTGTTGTAGCATGGATGGGTGCTAAGAAAGCAACTGAAGCAATGAAAGCGTGATTATTCTTCTTCATTAAGAATAGAATGAATCAACGCTGTGGCCTTCGTTAGTGAAGGTCTGTCTCCGCCAAGGGGTAGGGGTCCGAAAGGGCCCCACCCCTTGCGCAACAACATAATCCTCTTCCTAGGCTGTCTTTTAGGCATCTTCAATCGATTCCACTCATACCTCTGACCATCTGCAAAAAGATGAGTTGCAGTGATAGCATATCGCTTTGGTATCAACAAAGATATCAAATGCATTGCTAACAAAATATCCCAAATCCACACCCATAGCATAGGTGTGTCGGACAATTCAGCTAACATCCAGGGTAGTACCATCATGGCACCCATTGTCATTAAATTAGCCCACTGACGAGAAACTTCCTGTGATTGATTGGATTCCCAAGCATAACCAGAGTTAGGTAAATCACCAAGTGATGGAATGTCTATTCTTTGACGCCCGAGCCACCAAGCATCCCATGCAACGATTACAGCCAATACCGCAACGCAAAACTGAGCCATTCCTTCAGGATCAGGTAATGCGTTGGTTAGCTCGGCCATCACTCCACGCCCAGTTTCTTCTGCCTAAGCATGAACAACCCTGCTGCCAAGAACATGGCTACAAACAGTATGATTACTACCGGGCTACTTGTAGAATCTTCAGAAGATTCTGCAGACTCTGAAACATCTGGTATACCATCTCCATCATCATCAGGATCTTCTGTAAGCCATGTGCTAACTCCAAGTGGGCAATGCAAATTGTCAGGTTGCCCATCATTATCTGTGTCTCTACTTGCACAAGGGTCTGTTGGCCACGGGTCTAGAGAATCTGGAACCTCGTCATTGTCATCGTTTGTATCATAGACATCGGGTCCGCAATAGACGTTATTATCCTGGTCGAACCAAGTTTCGACATTACATGTATTCGCCCAATCATTATCTGAATCTAGTAATGTTACTTCGAAAGATAAAGAATCTGTGGATGTCAACCCTTGGGTGTCTGTGACTTCTAATGTGAGAACATACAATCCCGCACTTAAGTCGGTGAGATTATTCCATTCTCCATTTAGTTGCATCATTTCGGTCTGCCCAATTGTGGCTTTCCAAACAATCTGTAAATCATCATTAGAATCAAGGTCGTCGCTTACTACTGCTCTTACTTCAATAGGTAGTGACTCCATTACTCTGAAACCATCATCAGGTATTATTATTTGAGCGCTCGGTGCAGCGTTACTTATCATATTGATTTGGATTACTTCATTAGCATCAAAACCATATTCGTAGCTTTGATTCAGTAATGGAAGACCTTCCGCGGATGCTAAAATATTGATTGATGTAGATGTGAAGTCACAGAATGGTCCTCCGTCTCCCCCCATGCAATATTTCCAGACAATTGGTGCTTGAATACTGCTGCCTTGGAAATTTTGAGTGTCAAAAAAGGAGTTGACCTCAATATCTGCATTTTGAGAAGCACCGTTAAGCCGTATATCAAAAATATGAGTTGACCAAACTATAACTTCGCCATTGCCTGGCATCGAAGTAGGTTCTACATCGAACAAATTGGCGGTAGCAGCCTGAATGTCAAGGCTTCCATTGAGTACTCCGTCGTTGATTACCAAATTGTTCCCGTCGCTAGAAATTGCCACTGGGGAGTCAATATCTACATTGGTTAGAATCATTGCAGCAGATTCGCCATCTGTGTGCAAATCTATTCCCTTTGTACATGAAGAGATTGTTGAATCTGCGATAGATAGTGAAGAAGAGGCTCTTCCGTGGTGGGATGTAAGGCCGACACCGCTTCCTCCACAGTCAATTTGCAGATCGGTAATACTTCCTGCCGTGTTATCCAAATCTACAGCAGGTGCGCCAGTAACTATTGCACCATCAATTGTTATCTCACGGTTATCAGAACCGTTGATAGATGTCAAGGTTAAATCAGACATCATAAATCCGTCTAAGTTGTTCACGTGGAGGTCTCCGCCATTAAAGCCGGACATTGTTCCTGTGATTCCTCCAAGGTCGACCTTTTCAGAAGCCGTGAAGTCTGTAATAGACACAGATAACCCTCTTGCCCATAGCGAATTCGAAGCGCATGATTGTGTTACGACTTGTTGTAAAATCAATGTCGCCGAACCCTGGGCCTCTATGCAGTGTGATGCTGAATCCACCAAGTCCGTTGACATGACTTGCATACTTCCTGATGCTGCATTAGTGATTCTTACCAATGGCTCAGCGCTACTTGAGCGAGATAGCCTTGCATTACTTACGAACACATCTGCTTCCCCTTCCATTACAATTAGAGGGGAGCCTTCTTCCATACTTGTTCCCAGAATTGATGCTGTTGTTTCTGCGTTATCGCCAATAATCAGACCACCCCAGAAACCATTTCCGGTTGACTTGATTGTTGAATATCCTGAATTGAATGTCCCCTCAACGGTAATAGTTACGTCTTCACTAACACGTAATGCTACTCCATCGTTGACTGTCATGGTCTGTCCTTGTGGGATGATCAAGTCGCTTGAAAGATGGTAAGGACTCCATGCTTTCTCTAATTCTAACCATTCTGTTAATGACCCGCCAGCGATTGTTGATGCTGTAAATGTATAATCCAAAGATGAGGATGTGTTCCATGCTTTGTAATCGGTAATTGTTCCCCATTGCATGGTTATCGGCATCATGCCTGTAACCACGGGTCCGCTAGAGTCTACCAACAATGCAGTAACTGATTTACTAGCTTTGCCATCTGCACCAGTATTGACACTTTGACCATCCAGGAAACCTGAAACTGTGGCTCCCTGTACAGGCTCGCCCTTATCTAGAACTGTTATTTCTAGAGTGTTGATTATCTCGAATGTTGCCCCAACTCCAACTACTACCTGTCCAGTAACTTTACCTGAAGTGACCATTACCTTGCACGAGTTGTCGAGTTGAACATCGCCTAAAACCTGAAGGCTATACAATTCAATATCGCTCTGGCAAGATGTCCAAAGAACATCGCCGTGTATGGATATACTCGAAGTAAGAGAGTCACTAAAGTCGGCAGAGTGAGAAATTACATCACCCATCAGGTGCCCATTTGACCCTTCGAAGTCTCCGTAGCTATCCACGGTTAGTGTTGCCCCTTCAGGCAACTCAAGTGTTGTATCTTGCAGGAATAATTGCGCGTTTGGAGGAATTATTACGTTGCCTCCTGCCATGTGCGGTGAACCGTCGGCAGTTGGCCCTAGTACGACTACTGTACCGGCAGTTAGTGTCCAATCACTTTGAGGCATAATTGGAACTTGCATTGTATGAGAGCCTCCTTGTGCACCAGTTGGTGATGATTGAGCGCCTACGCCTGCATATGTTGCAACAATCTTAGATCCTGCTTCACTGACTGGCAGTGTGTCCATGCCGCCTGTTGCGGTTCCACTGAAACCTAATACTGTCCAATCCGCATCTACTGGGTTTCCAGTTAAGTCTTCAAAAGTTACAGCCATTTCCCAAATTCGATTATCTGTTCCTGTATTGAGAATTAGCGCTTGGCTTGTCCCATAGTTTAGAACTCCGTCTCCCGTACCATCCGCATATAGGTTATTAAGAGTTGAAAGAGACCAAATCGTAGCTTCGGATTCAGAATCAATTACTCCTCCATCATCGTGATAACTTGCGTCCCATGTACGGATTACTGCTGATGAAGAGTCGAGAACTAGGCCATTATCTGAAACTCTTGTCTCTAACAAATCATTCACTGAAACCATTGAAGAGGATGCATAAAGTCCTTGTTTGGCTGAATCTAGAAGAATTAAATCGTCTATATTCAGAACTGCTTCATACACAGAGATGCTGTTTGCGAACCCAGTTACTGAGACATCTCCCCCAATGAGATCACACCACCATGCGTTTATTCCCGTACTGCCAGTAGCAAATTGGTTGTATGGCATATTAACTTCTAAATCGGTGAATGTATGGCTTCCCTGGAGGATGTCAACTCCCATTTCGCCATCTGATGAAATATTAACAACAACTCCGTCCAGAGTTGTCGCTGAAATTCCTGAAAATGACATTCCGATTCTATCTGAGATAAATGTAGAATCAGTAATTGTTAATGTTCCTGTACCGCTAGCTTTCAGTGCAGAATCTGTTGATTCAATTGTAGATGAGTCGATTATGTAGTCCCCACTACCCGCTAGTGCCATACCAATCCACGGAGCATCAAATGATCCTTGGTTTGAATTGAATGCACCGCTAAGTTCCACATCGGATAGTGTGACAGTACCGGAGGTTCGAATATCAATCGGAGTTTCGCCACTGTTTGAAACATACACAGCATCGGATATTGTCAGGTTTCCTGCGGACCAAGAATTAACTAAGCGTTCTCCCGACATGTCGATGTCTGAAATTGTAAAACCTGATGAGTCCATAGATACGATGGCGTTGGTCGAAGTTCCAGACATTCCATCGATATCGCCGCTAACTCCTGCAGAAATACTGACTGCGTTTCCAACTCCAGAAAGGAACTCTAAATCCTCCAAATCTGCTGTACCGCCGGTCAGGGTGACCCCCGCTCCAGTATTCATGAATCCAACATCATTCAGAACTAAATCGCCGCTTGAGTGAATTCCACCCGACATGTCGGACATTTCTCCATCGAAAATATCTGCATCTCCGGTTACTCTCACTCCGTCTATGTCTACATCATCTGCAACAAAGTGTTCAATCGTTGCTGAACCATCTACTTCTATACCGATTAGGCAATCTGCCACAGCAAGATGTTTCGCTTGTAGTAAGCCATCAACTATCAAGCAAGACTTGGCATTAGAGATTGTAACATTGTCTAATGCTGCCGTACCTAAAGAGGAAATTGTGAGTGAATCCCAAACTCCTGCATTGTGGGAGCCAGGACCTGTGGTTTGAATCGAAGACATGATTGTTACATTGTCTGCGATTAGATTTCCATCAACCTTCATCCAATAATCCTGCATATCGACTGTTGCGCCTGGTTTCAAGGTCAATGTCGTGCCGTGACTGACTGTATAATTTCCAGTCATGGTATGATTTCCAGAAATTTCTACATCTTGCGTAGTTACGGTGTCACTAGCAATTACTGATGTAATTGAAGATAGTATAACAATGGCAGTCAGCACTAACGCGCGGATTCTCATAATTACGGGTGACTCCTCATCTACCATGAACTCATTCCCTTCGAGTCTCCTACGGAGACTCAATTTGAGACGAAGAACACACATTCCCATGCAAGTGGGCCTGCCCAGATTTGAACTGGGGTCTGACGGCCCCCAGCCGCCAAGTATAGGCCAAGCTAACCCACAGGCCCTTAAGCAGGGAATTAGATGTTATTTCTAACGATTCATTGGCGAGGTGCACTGAATGGTGCAACCTCTGTAACGAGTTCGATGTGTGAAACGTACATTCTACGGCAGCAGTATCTATCAAGTCCGATCTCATCGAGAGCGGTCATGATGTCGATACCTGCATCCTTCTTTTCATTGAATTCTTCCCACTTGTGAGCAATTAATCCGCCACAACTGAAACAACGTACTGGAATAATCATCTAAATCACCTGTACGACTTCTGCTTCTTACGGCGAGCACCACGACCGAGCTGGTGTTTAGGTTCCTTGCGGCGAGGGTCGTTGACTAGTAGGCTACGATCAAATCGTAGGTACTCATCACGAAGTTCCTCATCAAGGCCTTCCGCACCACCATTGTAGTGAACTAGTCCACGAGCGCTTGCGGTTCTCATCGCATCAGTCTGGCCCATTATTCCACCACCATGGGTTAGGATATTGATGTCTACCTTAGCTAGACGCTTCATTGCATCTGCAATGATTAGAGGCTCCATTGCCTTACGGCGAGATAGAGCAGGTTGTAGAATCTCGATAGGTTCGCTGTTAACACGCACTCTACCCTTACCGACCTTTACGGTAGCACGAGCAACTGCAGTCTTTCTCTTACCTGACATGTGTACAACTTTCTTTCCCTTACGAGCCATCACTGCTCACCTCCGTTCCAACGGTGTGCTGGTGCGCCGAGGTTGGCGCTGATGTCTCCCAAGCGTACGAAGCGCATTGGGAGGGCACGGCGAATCTGGCTGTCGTCACCTGTTTCGTGACCTTCAGGAAGATCACCAGATAGGTGGCTTGGGCAGCCAATTTCTACACGTAGATTGCGTAGTGCTTTGCGGCCACTGCTCTTTTCCTGGTAAGGCAGCATTCCTCTCACGGTTCTTTTCAGAATCATGTCAGGCATACGAGGGAAGAAAGGTCCATTTCGAGCGTGGTTTAGAGCGTATTTGTCGTGGTATGTTGCAAAGACAGAAGTTGGCTTTCCAGATACGATTGCCTTTTCTGCGTTTACAATAACGACTTGGTCGCTGTTTCCAGCACGTGTACTCTTCAATAGAAGAGAAGCAACTGTGCTAGCCAAACGGCCTAGGACTAATCCATCTGCGTCATACACGTATGTTGTGTTATCAACCAAGGAGGTACACCCCCGATCCGTTTGGGTTTTCGTTCATTAATTCAGCTAGTGAAAGAACTCGTCCTCCAGCAGCTTCAATCTTCTCACGGGCTCCAGCGCTGATGCTGTATGCGGCGACGTCGTGCTTAGCCGAAATTTCACCGCTGCCGAGCAACTTGCCTGGAACGAGGACTGTTACGCCCTCGGGGCAGTGGCGGCTCAAGCGGCTAAGGTTCGGGTTTGCCCAGTTACTACGACTCTTTGAAAGTCGTCGTGCGACATCTCGCCACAAAGCTGCGCCGGTCTCGCGAGACTGTGCCTTCAAATCGCCGATTAGACCGACTAAATTTGGGTTTGTCTTGCTTTCAGGTTTACTCATATGACTCCCTCGATGCTATAGAAGCAACTCGCCGACCGACCACCCTGTTATCAAGTCACCGACGCGAGCAAAGTGTGTTTCGCGCCGAAGTACAGCGTTCACTACGATTCATTCGAAAAGAATGTCGCCCTTCGCATCCAATAATTCAACTGTCAATCCGGCGGCTCTTGCCTGAACGAGTATGTCGTTGTGGAGTGTGTCTGAAAAGTCATCCAATGCTTGTAGAGATGTTACTGATGCAACATCTGTTAATTGATCAATGATATGGTTCAATACGCAAGATACGCCATACGCCTGTCCTGCTCTGAATGCGTGATCAACTCCACCCACCTCTGGGTCTTCTGCTTTCATTCTAGTCATTACGACCTGGGAATAAGCAACCAATGCACCGTAAATCGATTCAACCACCTTGGCTGCTTCTAAATCGTGTAATTCTTTTTGTGTTGCTTGAAGGGCTGCCTGTACCGCTTTTCCATAGGTAGCATGCGCGCCGATGGTGTTACTTCCGTCCTGCATCATTGCTTGGTCGATTAGGCTCTTCCAATCACTCATGACACACCCACAGAGGATATGGCACATCAAACCTGCGCTGTTATTCGGGCAAAGCGGGAGAATACCCCCGCTTCGCCCTAAAGCCGTGAACTGTTTCAAATTTTGAAATCTGAAGCATCTGCGTTGTCATCGACACCTGCTTGCTTTACAGTTCCATCTGCAGCAACGAATTCGCCTGCTTTGGTAAGTCCGCCGTAGAGTTTCGCTTCATGTTGATCGCCACGAGTAACCATTCCGCCGTCACCAAGAGCGATTGAAAGGCTCTGTGTAATCGCGTTCAGTGTCTCAATAGCGCGGTCACGATGGCTTGGGCCAATTTCGTGATCTGAATAGCGTGCTTCTTCGAAGATAGCAATGAATGAATCCAATTGGTCAGCAGGGACCATGTGGAATGCACCACGCACAGCGCTCTCGAATTCACGTGTTGTTTCGTATACCTTCTTCATGAAGCCGTGTCTACGGAAGTGCTTGACCAACTGCTTGTAACAATCGAAGATGATTGCAATGTATTCGTTTGCAGCCTGTAACTGTAGCATAGTATCTGTTAAGATACCACGGAGTGCTTCGACTTGGCGCCTTGCGACTACTCGCTGATAATACATTACACCAGCAATTGCTGCACCTAATAGAACTATGACAATAGCCATAATTGTGCTCGGTGTGAAAATTCCTTCGCTTTGGTCTGTAACAGTTGCCTTCTTCCAATGAATCTCATGAGAGATGTTTTCATCGTCACTAGACTCTGCGAAGAATGTTGAACCAGGGTAGTATGCTGTTATTTTCCAATCTCCAACACAGCTTTCTCCGGCACAGGTTTTTCCTGCGAATGCCCAATCGAATGAAGCGATTCCTTGCTCATTGGTGTAGGATTCGTTGCGTCCTTCGACGACCCATTCCATGTTATCTGAGTCCCAATATTGACGGACGAAGTAAATTTCTTCGTTCTCAACTGCCAAGTCTAGTCTGTCACGTAATAGAGCAATCTCTCCATGCACGTTGTCATCAGTATCTAATCCATTGTTGTTAACGAATGACCAAGTAGTCTTGACTTGCAAATCTACCTTGCTTCTAACGAGGACTACGATGTCCATGTGTGATCCATTCAGAACATTGCTCGTATCTTTATCACATCCACCAGGGATATTCAAATCAGGTTCGAATGCAACTCGCAATAGTCTGAATCCTTCAAGTTCTCCACCGGTAGTTTCGACACCTTTCAACCCAGGGTTTTGACTTGGGTCTCCACTGAACCATTCTACCATTCCGTCGGACTCTCTGGTGTTGATACTCGCAAGCGGGCGTACATTCTTCTGAGGATCCAGATAGATGTTCAAACACTTTCCACCCACATATTGTCCATTAGACTGAGTTAGAATTGCATCGATGTGGAAGCTTTCCTTGAGGTACAGTACCGGGAATGCTGTCCCATTGTTCGGAGCAACATATGTTTCAACGTTAGACTTGAAAGGTCCAACTTCAGCAATCTGTAATGTCGAATTACTGAAGACATCGAATTCTGTCTGTACTGTCTTATTCTGGTAGCGATAAGCATCATTGTTGTCCCATGCAGAGTAAGATACTGTTACACGAGCCTTGCCCGCCATTACATCTGATAGAGGACAGGTGATAGCGTACATTCCGTTGATGTCAGTGATTCCGTTGTAACAAGCAACTGGGCCTGCCGGGCTGTTTACCATCTCGTAATTGACACGGATATTTCTGAAAGTTAGATTTGTGTCTAGTTCATCAGTTAATTGTCCGGTTACAATCATCGGTTTAGGAACAATCTCCCCAGTTAGTGGGTCGATTTCGCTTGTGTAAACAATCTGGTCATCTACATCTAAGGATGTTCTTCCAATTAATGAGAAACCGTTTGCATTGTAAGCCATTTGGACGCGGAAGTGGTCGTTACCGATTTGATCGACACATGGGTCCCACTTTCCTTGCATAGATAGGTACTGAACTTCTAGAACCTCACAGCCTTCGTTAGGCAATGTCTCACGGAACCTTAGGTAGACAGATACTGGGCCGAAGCCATCTGGTAGGAAACTATCAGGGTCATCCCTCAATAGTTGTGGGTTCAATGGTGATACATTGGCCTTCAAACAACCTATTGCTTCAGAATCGTCCAATTGTCCGTTTCCGTTAGAGTCACGATCAGGGATTCCATCTCCGTTTCCATCATAGAAACATAAGTGGCTGTCATCTGTTTGTGGCTCTGGAAGAGAAATCAAACCTGCGTTTGGAGCAAGTGTTGCAACAACCTGTCTGTGTAGAACGCCTTCGAAGTCTAATCCTTCATAGATAACATCGACTAAACCTCCATTTGGCGTGTTAGGGCCGCTTAATTCTCTACCGCCTGAGTCTCTAATAGTCGCAGTCTTATTGTCGTCTGTGACCTGAGCAGTAAAGCCCCATCTATCTCCAGATTCTCTAACATTAGAATCTGCTGATATCACGTTAACGAATGTTCTTGAAACAACCCAAACGCTCTGGCTATCGACATTTCCTTTCATCAGTCTATTACCTTCATATTCAAATTGTAGAGAATAGTTTCCTAGAGAGTCTTGAGGGTTGATGTCAAACGGTATGGAGAATATTCCAAGGTCGTCTGTATAATTAACGCCGCTTCTTCCATCATATGACCATGTCCAGGTGACTGGTGATTGACGAAGAGGTTGCAATGAGTTGTCAAGCAACCTAGCTTCAATAGTGGTTGTAGTGTTACGATATAATCTCGGAACGCTAGTCATCTGGAACTGTGTTGTTCCAACAACTGTTACGTTGATGTAAGCACCAGTGGCCGCTAGATTGGTCGAATTTCCTGTGAAGTAGTATGCATTGTTGGTGAAATCTACACGTACACCGTAAGTTCCTGCAGCGAATTGGCTGTACCAGGTCCAGTTGTAATCGAAGGTTGCTTCGCCATTATCCATTACTGGGCGTTGGGTGTAAGCAGTTTCTCCACTACCTAGGAATTGGCCGTTGCCGTCAATATCAACCTGTAATGCAATTGGGTCTTGATCCCAAGGGTCGTTAGTACGGTTGGTAATCGTTCCTTGAACGCCGAATGTCTCTCCTGTATTCATTTCAGGGACAATTTCACAGCGCACAGGACTTGCTGGATCGGTTGGATCAACTTGTCCACATGGTGGCAAGTCACTATCTCCGCCGTTAACAAGAGCGATGAACCAGTGTGTATTATTGACATGTAGGAAGTTTCGCAAATTGATTGCTTCGCCCGGCAAGTTGTCAGGAACTCCATCCCACAAACTTGGATAAGGCCTCAAGACCTTTGCCTCTTCGTAAGTTACTCCTGCTGCGTTAAGCGCTTGCTGGTGGAATAATGTAGCCCAATTACCGAATGTTCCATCTCCGTTGTTGATGGTTCCGTCCCAATAATACACAGCTGATAGTCCGCTAACAATTAGTTCACCTTCGATGTTCATGCGATGCATTACTCGAACTGGGAATGGATCGGATGAGTCCCCGTGTAAATACGGGAACGGCCACTCATCGGCCAAACTTGGAAGGACCGAGGCTGCGATTTCAATGTCGCCAGCCGGTAGACTTGTGTTAGAATAGTCATATCTTACAGGCATTCCAGAACTATCTACCAATACATTGTGAGTCTTGGTCAAGTCGTTCCAAACTATTTCCTCATATCCGCCAGGTGTTTGTCCGACTCCGTTATCCATTGTAGAGTTCCAACGGACTTGTTTCCAAGTGCCATTAGCGCCTAGGTTCTGAACGAATGTCAGAGATGCCCATCCGTCAACATCGGTTCTGTAACCATTATTGTCGAATCCTGAGAAGTTGGAAGGATTGGTTCTGTTGCCGAATAATCCACCGGTTATTTCGAAACTGATTGGAGAGTGCTTGATTCGGTTATCATAC
>JAACDL010000062.1 GCA_009936765.1 Methanobacteriota archaeon | reverse complement strand
GGCTCTCCATCATATGACCAAATATATCGGTCCTCAAATGTCGCAGTGATGTCTATTCGGCTGTAGTATTCTTCACTACCTAGTAAGATGAACCATCGACCAGGAGTTGGGTCATTGAAACCAATCTTGTCCCCCGCTCCTGGTGCATTTGAATGAGTGTCATAAGTAGACCACGTAGGGTATTGGTCTAGTCTCATCATAAGTTCTGCTTCACCGTCTCCACCATTCAAATCAACTTCTAATCTTTCAGTTCCAATAGGTACATCGATGTAGAAATACTGGTCTAATCCAGAAAAACCACTCAAAGGACCGTATTCAATTCCTGCAGTCAATTCAATTGCAGATTCTGGGTCTACGTTATCTGGGCTGTAAGTGAAATCTGCCTGAATTGTTACTTCACGACAGCCTGAATATGAGGTTAGCATGACGTAATATATGCCAGGCTGAGCATCGAATAGTTGCACGGTTTCATCGTTCCCTGAATTATATGAACTGTCAGAAGTTTGTTGCCCACCAATTTGTCTTCCTTCGCTACTTCCTGATGCAAACATAAAGTCGTCTTCTATCCAACCCCAATCATCTGTTCGTGGTAGAGCATTGTAAGCAATGTGTAATTCACAATCTCCTGGACCTCCCCATGTCTTTACTCGCAATTCTGCAAGTTCATCTTGCAATTCAACGTAGTAGTAGAGTGATTTGTCACTATTTCTAGAGATTCTTTGGCCAGTAACTGAGATGCCATCATTGAGTTCAGTCATTTCATCAAGTGATGGAGGTTCTGGGGCTTCTTCCCAGAATGCTCCAATTTCCATGTTTTCAATATCATAGTTTGAGGATACCGTGATCCAGTAAGTGCCTTCTTCAGGCCATTCCATTAATTCATATACGTACAGTCCAAAACTATCATAGGTTTCGATTTCATAGTCGTGATCCCATTCTGAAGGTATTTCATTCATTGATATGTATATCTCAAATTCCACATTTTCGTAATAGTCTTCATCTTCGAAGTCAAAGTCAAATGAATACATAGTCAAACTGAGGTATTGGGTATTTTCTGGTATCTCAATAAAGAATAGTAATGTGTCGCCTGCGCTCGCCTCAATATTTGACAAATATTCATCATTTTCTAGTTCTACTGCCTGAGCAATTATTGTTCCATCCGGCATCACCCATGATGCTCCATGAATTTCTCCAGTACGTCCTTGTGAATCATTTGTAATTTCACCTTCTCCTTCTGAGAAAGTCCATAACGAATCATTACCTGCATTATTTCCTATTCGAACATCATCCAGCATTCCTTGGAAATAGTTGCAATCACACCCAGCACCCATTCTTCCGATGTATAATTCATCACAATCATCACCAGATTGGAAACAGTCATTTGATCCGAAATCTCCAGCAGGGATTTGAGATTTGTTGATATCTATGAGTCCAGCAGATTGGTTATCGATAAAGAACTCTCCAGCATATGCAGTGCTGACAATTACCTTCACATGCGTCCAAACATTTTCCTGAATAGGCATGTTTGATGTTGGATTTTGAGACATTGAATACTCGTTAGAATAAGCTAGATACCCATCGTTCAGATATAGCCCCCATCCATAATCTCCATACATTGTAATGAATTGAATGCCATCAGTATCTGGCATATTTACCCATGCTTCAATCACTATTTGTTCAGCAATTTCGGGCATTGTTTCGTCAATTATTACGAAATCGTCTTCACCATCGAATGTGAGGTTGTAATCTGCTCCCTCGCCAATTTCCACAACTCCGTAAACTGGGAAATACTGTGGGTCGTTTTCTAAATCGTTCCAAGAAGCAGGCTCTATTGAGCCCATATTTGTTCCAGTAATGTGGATGTAATCCTCATCATCTCCATCACCTGGTTGCCCATCTCCCCAATTCCTGTAAAGAAAAGGAGTACCATCATGCCAACGGAAGTCACCTTCGTTCTGTGAATCAGATAGCCCAGTCCACAAATGTCTAGTTGTGTCATTATTGACTGCGAATGTGTCGAATAGCCACTGGTCTTCTTCAGCATCATCTATGGTTACCAAGAACCCATCGAGACTTCTTGCAACCGATGCTGCATCACTCCATGAAGAGGCTGACAACAGGTGGTAAGTGTGGTTATTTGCCGGATTCACAGCAGTTTGTAATACTTCAATCTCATCCAAGTCTTCCGCAGAAGATGGAGTTACGATTGGGCTAGCAATAACTAGCAGCATCATCGAAATCAGGATAAACGCCTTGCGATTCACGACTCGTTGGTGTTGGAACTCGTTATTTAATGTAGCACCGGATTTGTGCATACTTCGTGGTGTGACTATCTGGTTATGCTGTTACTGGTATGCATTTTTGTCACTTTCGACGTTTACCACCAATTCTGAGTTCAGTCTTGAGTGGCATTTGATGTTCCCAAGCGAATTCCTTGACAATTCTCCAACCCTTTTCTGAACCCTCGTAATCTGTAACGTCGATTACTTTATCTCGCGTGTTTGCCTTGAAAGCAGCTACTGGTTCTGCGTTATGGAATACTAGGTATGCACTTCCAAAGCCGAACCTTTGCTTTAGTACATCGGCAAAGTAAGGCGCTATTGGATCAGATGGAGGAATTACGAAATCACGAATAGGTGGTACATTCTTGGCCTCATCCAGTAAATCCTTACGGCCCCAGCAAACTTCGTGTAAATCTTGAATGAGGAAACCTTTGATTAGAGTATCATCTTCTTCAAACTCGGTTAATATCGCTTTGAGTTCTTCTGGCTTAAATGGTGTTCCTGAGAGCCTTGTGAACTGCTTTAGAGTAATTACTGGATAATCCGAAACTAATCTTCTGAGATATTCTCTCCTTAGAATTACAGGATCTAGCCCCTGCCTAGGTGCGACTGATCTGAATCCTCCGCGGTAATCTTGTACCATATGCCCACTACGTAACAAAGGCTGAATCAATTTTCTAAATGCTGCTCTTTTCATAGCATGCCTTTCCATGAATAGGTTCGGGTCACTATGTGTCTCGAAGAATTCTAGAATATCTATTAACTCCTCATTCGGTTCTTCACCGCGTATTGCTAATAATGTTGAGAAGTGATCGTATGATGCCCATACTTGATGCCCGCGGAGATTAATACCTTGGTGTAATTGATGAGCACTTGCCATGTTTTTCAAACTTACACGGTAGACTTCAGATCTTCCTCGTAACCCGAAGTCATCTCTAACTTCTTGCACACTACCCAATGCATCAATTTCATTTTCATGCCTTGAATTCTGGTGGAGATTGTGTCTATGGAATAGAGCTCTTTCTGCAATCTCTCTTGGTTGTGGGTCGACTACACCTCCACGAATCATTCTTTCTCCAGCTAATTTGAATCCGATACTTTCCAGAGCATTTCGGAAATCGTCTTCAAGTTCAGTGACAGGAACCCCATTGAACTGTGAAAGAACAGCCACGTCGACTAATTGGTCAGAATGATTATCCAATAACTTCTCAAACGCAGTACAGAATTCATCAAGATAAGCATAAGGAATATGCATGTCCTTAATTTCAAGATAATCGTTAATCTTGAACATCAAGACCTTTCCAATTGGGTCTACTCCTTTGAATACAGGTAGATACCAACCTCTGTCGAGTACCGAACGAACCTCCCATATGAATCGGGATACATATGGGTCAGATTGCGTAAGGATACGCAATGTTCGGTCCTCCCGATTTGGTGAATTAAGGCTTGACACTTCTTCAGGGAGAACATAGAACGCTTCCGGCTCAGGAACTAGAGCCATTACCTTACTTATTCTTCCATCAGCCTCAAGGTTCCTAAGGGCTATTGCCAGGTCTTCCACACTTCGTGAAACATAGTACCTTAGCGTGAATGCCTTTACAGGTCCCATTCGCTTTATCACCTTGACCAAAGCATCTTCGAAACTTAATGGCTCATATACTTCATACACCCGATGGAATAAGGATAGTCTTCTTCTTCTCCCACTAACATCTTCAAATTGTTTTACTAAGCATAATTGGCGTTCAAGATTACTGATTGCATTTTTCAGGTCACGTTGTAGAGACTTGTGATCTTCTCCTTTAGGGAAATCTGCCAAAATTTCCTGCCGGGTGAGGTTTTCACCTTTAGGTACCTTTTCTAGAATCAATTTCTCCATTTCTCCCAGCCAAGGCTCAGGTTTCAAACCAAGTAGCATTGGTAGGTTCTTACGAGTAGTATAGCCAATTCGGTTGTGTAGTAAACGGCCCATTAATACATCAGAATCAAGTTGTAAATCTTTCCAATCTGCATATCGGAAGTTGTCCACTCTGTATAGCATTTCTTGCTGTTTTTGGAAGAGAATATGTTGGTCAAAAGCAGTGAACCCATCAGGATACTGCTCGAAAGATTTCTGCATAACCATATTCTGTACCCATCGGTACTCAACGACATCTTCTTCTCCACCTGTAATTCTGTGTTCATCAACTTTGAGAATATATTCTGCGTCTTCGGTTTGGGTAAAGAATCCGACAGAAATTACATTCCTCATTTCAAGTTCATGTAAAATCGAATCAATTTGCCCCTGCGGGAATGGTAGACGGTCAGAGATTTTGTCTCCAGTACGTGGCCCTTCGCTACCCAACATCTCGATTATTTTTACACGCAATGCTTCGTGTGGGTCTGAGATTGTTTTCTTTTCCCATTTTGTAGGTTTAAGACCTTCAAATTCAGTTGCAACTTCATACGTAATTCCCTTGGTGTACAAGTCTCTGACATCTTCCATGTCCTTGCCGCCAGCTTCTGCTATGCAGCCTAGAGCGCCATGTATTTCTGCCATGTACGTGCTGAACCACTTGTCATCTAGCGCTTTTACACCAGTTGATCTCAATTTAGTAATCTCTCCAGATGCTGCCAATTCAGCAACCCATTTTTCAATTGAAGAGTGTTCAATTCCTGCAAGTTTTTCCTTGTACAATGGGTTTTCCCAGTTACGATCAAGGCCACCCCCCTTGTTCATCAAGTGCAATAATTCCGAGGGATTAGCAGGGTTTGGTACCTTGTTAGAATAGTAATCTTTCAACTGCTCGTCGGTTAATTCGGTAGCAAGGCTACGATTACCCAATAGACGTCGAAGTATTTCCGGGTCTATGTCTTTGACCAAGAACGCTCTAGTCTTCATTGAAAGAAGGTCTTCGAATGTACTCATGTACAAACTCATACCTAGTCTTGAAGGAATAGGAACTTTGGTGTGAACTATTCTAGCCTCAGATTCCTTACTTGCTTCTAGGAACTCATTTAGAGATTTGATATCTATATCTCCAAACATAATTTCTGCCTTTGCTTCTTTAATCAGAGGTGAATCTTCTATCGAGAGATGCCTTTGTAGAGGCGCATCTGCTTTTTGTTGGAACTGTTGGGGACTGACTTCTTCTGCTCCAATCCTCTTTGGAATAATTAGCGATCTTCCGGCAACTTCACGGAATCTCTTCGCAAATATCTGTGTGTTAACGATATATCTCTCAATAACTTCTAGGTGATTGTTAGATTGGAAGGATTCATACATTTGACCTGGATCAACTTCTTGACTTGTTTTGATTAACAAACCATTTTCATCGAATGATAATTCAAGTACTGCGATACCATCTCTTTCAGCAAGGCCT
This sequence comes from Methanobacteriota archaeon, assembly GCA_009936765.1. Lineage (GTDB taxonomy): Archaea > Thermoplasmatota > Poseidoniia > Poseidoniales > Poseidoniaceae > MGIIa-K1. The sequence continues at coordinate 18,911 of JAACDL010000062.1, read as the reverse complement.
GCCATGAAATATCCAAGGGCAGTATTGAAACCTCTGCCTCTACATGATGTGATTAGATAAGTTGGCATACCACCTGATACTATTTGTTCAACAATCAAGCGATTAGGGTCTGGGACTTGGAAGGAATCAAGCGTATGCTCTTCCAAGTGTCGAGCGATTGTATTGGAAACGCCTTCACTCAAACCATATGCATCTCGCAAAATATTTCGAGGGTCCATCTGTCTTCGCAATGCAGTTACCGTATGTCCAATCAAATCTAGTAGTGCTCTTGATAATTCTCTTGAACGACTCCGAGCCTCTCCACTCCAAGATGGCACAGTCGGTCTGTAGCCAGTAACGGATGCAACATTTACTCTAGTTCCTTGGATATTTGTGACTCTGTAAGTCGAGCCACCAAGTAGAATGACATCTCCTCCCCTAAGGTTGGCAACGAAAGATGATGATAATTGACCAAGTATACTGCCTTCAGCATTGAATACTAGGTATGAGTTGTCTGGAGCAATTGTTCCAATGTTTGTGTAGTAGATCATTCTAGAGTATCCACGCTTTCCATACAGATTCTCTTCCCAATCAATCCAAACCCTGCGTTCTTCCTCAAGCATATCGAGTACTTCGATGAAGTCATCATACTCAAGATTTCTATAGGACCAAGTACTAGTCACTACTTCGTACGCTTCATCAATGTCTCGCTCATTAATTATAACTAATCCGATAAGGAATTGTGCTAACACGTCTAGACAATTTTGGGGGAAGTCAAGCAGGTCCATTTCTCCAGTTTGAATTGCTGCTTGCAATGCGGCTAACTCAATCAAGTCGTCAACGCTTGAAGGAAGGAATCTAGCTCTTGGTATCCCACCAACATGGTGACCAGCACGACCTATTCTTTGGAGGGCTGTAGCAATGTCTCCTGGTGAACCGACTTGAATCACCATGTCAACAGAACCTATGTCGATTCCCATTTCAAGTGATGATGATGTTACTACAGCTCTTAGGTGTCCAAGTTTTAATTTCCGCTCGACATCTAGACGAATTCTTTTGTCCATCGAACCGTGGTGTCCTGCAATAAGTTCCCCAAGATATGGTCTTAATTTTTGGACTAGGGTTTCTGTCATCTTTCTAGTGTTTGCAAACACAAGTGTAGTGTTGTGAGCACTAATTAAATCTGCAATCATTTCTACATTTAATTCTAGAACCTTCATAACAGATAGGTCGCTGAACTTAGGAGAACATAACAATATGTCGAGATCTAATTCACGGGCTCCGCTAATCTTGGCAATCATAACAGATTGTCCACCAGTTCGGCTTTCTCTGTCATCACTGGCTACCAAATACTCTGCAACAGTTTCTAACGGCTCCATAGTTGCAGAAATTCCAATTCTTTGTACAGGCCTCTCGAGTATAGTATCGAGTAAAGAGATTGTAAGTGCTAGGTGAACACCACGTTTGGTAGGAACTAATGAATGCATTTCATCAATAATTATCCATTCTACATTGGAAACTATTGGCTGGAATCTAGGCGATGAAATCGCAATCGCCATACTTTCAGGAGTGGTAATTAGGATATGAGGTGGCTTCCTCAGCATTTTTTGGCGCTCAGATTGGGGTGTATCTCCAGTTCTTAGTCCGACTCTGATTTTACCTTGAGCACGATCAGGGAGATATTTCTCTTCAATTTCAGAAAGTGGCCCAATCAAGTTTTTTTGGATGTCATTAGCCAAGGCTTTAATCGGTGAAATATACAAGCAGTAAACTCTCTGCTCTAGTGTGCCCTCTAGTGCATGTCTTACTAGGTTGTCAATTATGGTTAGGAATGCAGTAAGTGTTTTTCCAGAACCTGTTGGTGAACAGAGTAGAAGATGGTCACCATTAATAATTGAGGGAATTGCGAGTTTTTGAGGTTTGGTGAAATCGGGGAATTTATCCTTAAACCAATTCCTTACCGGCTGACATAATTTCTCGAACAGTTCCTCTGTTTCAAGAGGTTCATCCAAGTATGTGATGTTAGCCATTATTCTCACTTACGCTGTGCGTGTTTCGACAGCGTGCGTAAGCAGGTGATGAATGTTTTGCTATTTCAATTAAATGAAAGCAGTCAATATCCAGTACATTTCATGCACGATGTGCCCCGTTCATTCTAGTTTTTTTATATCAACGATTGTTTAAAGTCGTCGAATCTCATATTTTCCACTTACACGGCAGGTGGGCTCATGTACTCCTTTCCATACGCAGGTGCATGGAGGAGTTCTCTAGTGAGCGTCTTGGCCGACTTACTGGAATGTTGAAACGCCGCGGCGTTATACTTCCTGCATTCGAAATACATGGTGGGGCTGCAGGTCTGTACGATTTCGGTCCAGTTGGAGGAAGACTACGTAATCGTGTGAATCAATCTTGGATTGAACATTGGCAAAGCCTTGGAAATATTGTTGAGATATCTAGTCCCACAGTTACTCCTTACCCGGTTTTAGAAGCCAGTGGTCACGTTGGCGAATTCAGTGATTTCGTAACAGAATGTCAAAATTGTGGCGAGGCTAGCAGGGCTGACCATTTGGTAGAAGATATCCATCCAAATGCTGATGCCTTAACAAAATCAGCTTTAATTGATTTAATTAAATCTCATAATCCTGAATGCCCATCTTGTGGAAGTTCATCTTGGGGACCTATCGATGCTCAGAATTTAATGTTCAACACCAAAATAGGAGCCGGTTCATCCGGCAGGCAAGCGTTTTTACGTCCTGAAACGGCTCAAGGAATGTTCACATCCTTCACCTCAATTTATCGACACTTCAGAGAACGTCTCCCTTTCGGTGCATTGCAGACTGGTAAAGGTTATAGAAACGAAATTAGTCCACGTCAAGGAATGATTAGACTCAGAGAATTCAATATGGCCGAACTAGAGTATTTCATTGATCCAGAATCTGAACCAGTTCACGACTTTTCAATTTGGAACCAAAGTTTGAATTTGATATCAGAGGAATCCGGATCTATCTCTATGACTATTTCAGAAGCGGTTTCAAAGGGGATTATTCGCCACCCAACCGTTGGTTATTTCATGGGTTGGACAATGGATTTCCTAACCAATGTTGGAATTAATCCGGAACACTTACGCTTTAGACAACACGAATCTGACGAGATGGCTCATTATGCTCAAGATTGTTGGGATGCAGAAATAAATGGCTCTTATGGTTGGGTTGAATGTGTTGGTATTGCACATCGCGGGTGCTACGATCTTACTGCACATGAAAACGCAACTGGCCAGAGGTTACGTGCCTGGAGAACATTTTCAGAGCCTAGAGTTGTTGAAATTAATGGATGGACTACAGATGGTGCAAAAGCAGGTCCAGCATTTAGAGCACTAGCTGGTAAAGTAAAGTTGGCTGTGGAAGAAATGTCTGCGGATTCTTCTTTCCCAATTTCTTTAGATATTGAGGGTGAAGTTGTTGAAGTACTACCAGAACATGTAAAACGTGTTCAAAGAACTGAAAACGTCAACGGTGAATGGTATGTCCCACATGTTGTTGAGCCTGCATTTGGTATTGATCGGATAATTTGGCATTTGCTTGACCATTCATATTCTGAAACAGAAAAGTCTGGCGAAGATTATACATTGCTTCGACTTCCTGAAGCAATCGCTCCAGTAGACGTAACAGTTCTACCATTATACGAAAAGGATGGAATGGGCGAAATGGCTGAAAGGATTCACCGTGACTTATGTGGCAGGAAGAACGTCTTTTCTGTATACGATGCTAGCGGCTCAATCGGTAGGAGATATGCTAGAGCAGATGAAATTGGTGTGCCTTACTGCATTACAGTTGATCATGATTCTATTACTGACAATACAGTTACTTTACGGTCTAGAGATACTGGTGAACAGACCAGAGTCTCGATTGACGATTTGCCCTTCTGATTCAACTCAATGTTCAAAGGGGGCCGAGTTGAACACCCCATATGGTGGCGAGTGATTGGACTGAACGCCACCGGCCCATTAGCGAGCGACAACTCGAAGGGAACGAGGCTCAGAGAAAGAAAATTCGCATCTGGCTCGACCAGTGGCAAGATGGTATCCCAAAAAAGCCCGGAATCTTGCTTATCGGCCCCCCAGGGGTTGGAAAAACAACAGTTGCAAGAGCAGTTGCTGCGGATATGGGTTGGCAAGTCATTGAACTAAATGCAAGTGATGCAAGAAATGCTGGAGCCATCAGGAAAGCTGCTACTCATGCATCAAATCACGGTTCTTTGTTCATGGCTCCTGGGCAAAAACCACCTAGAACGCTGATATTACTAGATGAGGTAGACCATCTTTCTGGCGGACTAAGAGCAGTATCAACCGACAGAATTTCATCAATTGTTTCTGGTGAAGACGAAGATGGCTCCAAGGCTCTAAAAGGTGATAGCGGAGGTAAGGCTGAATTACTCAATCTACTATCTCAGACTAAACAGCCTGTTATTTTGGCCTGTAATGATGAAATGGGTTTGTGGGGCAGAACTTCTTCCACATGGAGAACTGCTCGTGATAGATTCACAAAACATCTGACTACAATCCGTTTTGATAGAGCTTCAGACGAAGCACTCAGGCGTATTGCTTTACGTGTGATCAAAGAAGAAGGTTACACTGCTGACCCTAGTGCTATAGAGGAATTAGTCAGCAATAACCCCGGTGATTTACGTGCTCTAGTCAGAGATATACAAGTTATGTGCAGCCTAATTGAATCAAACATTACTAAAGAATTAGTTAGAGATAACATTGAGACTGGAGTGCGTGATACTTCAGTTGAGATATTCCCTGGATTGGATCTGCTTTACCGTTCGCGCACTGCAGAAAAAGCAATTTCTGCGGCACGTTCACTAGACAAAAGTCCTGATGACATGGTTGCTTGGATCTCATGGAATAATGGAGTGGTTTTCACCGATAACAATGCTGTAAGGAGAGGTTCTACCTCACTATCTTTGGCAGACACTTTGCTAACAACTCGATTTAGAAATACTGCACATCGTTCCTGGTACTGGTCTTCCAATCTCGCAGGCTTGTCAGCAAGCGTAACTTCCTCTAAACCCATTGAAGGTAGGATTTTCTGTACATACCCAGGTTTCCTAAGGAGAGGTTCATCTTGGGTCAAGCGTTCTGTTGTTGAACGCCTTGCTGAAACATGTGGTTGTTCAATTAAAGCTGTACGAGAAGAGTTACTTCCATCTTTAGTAGCAGTTCAGTCTGAAAACGGTGAAGACTTTTCAATTTCCCTCGCATTACAACTTTCTCCCGAAGAACATGCAGCATTATGTGGGCTTAAGGTGTCGCATCGCTCTACTAAGGAACTAATGGAACGTTATTCTAAGGAGTTAGAGAAATTGATAATGGAGCCTGAACTTGTTATTGAATCCAAGGAAGTAATCAAAGATAGGGAAATTGAGATTATTGAAGAAGATGTAAAAGATGCAGGGCAGAAAACTCTGTTCTGATTATTTCTGTTTGTCTAAATTATTATCTTCCATTTTCTCGAAAAGCTCCTTTATCAGTTTGACAGATGCTCTGTCAGGGGCTTCCCTTTCTTCTCTTTTCCAAGTACGTGGATGAAGTAATAATAACGCTGTCATCAATTCTAATCTTCCAAACCACATCAATACAGTGGTAATCAACAGAGATGGAGTCCCCATGGATGCCCATGTATTCGATGGACCATAGTCTCCTAAAGCAGGCCCAGTATTACCTAATGCCGATGCAACTACAGCAACAATCGATTCAAAATCAGAGTTAGGCATTGTTATTGCTAGGAGTATACAAGATAATGCAAAAACACCAGTCCAAACAAATAGCATACCTGTGATCAGTCCAAGTCTATCGTTCTCAACTACTTCATTATTCATTCTTATTCTGAAAATTCTTTTCGGTTGTGCGATTCTACCAATTTCTCTCCAAGCAACTTTCAGAGCTAGTTTCACTCTCATCAACTTCAGTCCACCACTTGTTGAACCAGCACATGCACCGACAATCATCAGTAGGAATAGGAGTATATGTGTTACTACTGGCCACAACATGTAGTCAGTAGTCGTGTATCCAGTTGAAGTTCCTATAGAGATTACAGTAAATAATGAATCAAAGAAACCATCGCCAATGTTACTCCCTTGCGACATCAATGCGATAAACACAAATGCTGTTGTTACAATAATTAACAAAACATAACTACGGCCTTCTTGGTCTCCGAATACTTTGTCCCATTGCCTTTCCCAAGCTGACCAAATTCAAGTGAAATTAACTCCTGCAAAGAACATGAAAAATATAATTATTGATTCTACAAGGTAACTATCATAGTAGCCAATTGATGCATCATGTGTTGAAAAACCACCTGATGGCATAGTGGTTAATCCATGATTAAAAGCATCGAATATTGTCAGGTCTGCAACCCCCCACAATAGAATGATTTCCAAAGTTGTTAGTACAATGTAAATAGTCCATAGTGCGATTGCAGTTTGCTGCAATTCAGGTCTTAGGCGAGATAGAGAAGGGCCAGTTAACTCAGCACGAGCGAGAGCCATTCCTCCTCCAAGAACTCTAGATAGTAACATCAAACCAAGCATAATTATTCCCATGCCACCTAACCATTGGGTTAGTGATCTCCAAATCAAAATCCCTCTAGGTTGAGCGTTTATACAATCTGGTGTTGTTCCAGGAATACAATTAGGACTCATCGAATGTTCGATTACTGTAGCTCCTGTTGTAGTAAACCCAGACATAGATTCAAACCACGAGTTAACAAATCCTCTGGCTATGTCGGACATCTCCGAACCATCAGTGAATGGCCCATGGAATACTCCACCAAGCCAGAACGGGAAACTACCGATGAATACAGCCACTGGCCATGCTAAAGCCACCGCAGCAAACGCTTCACGATCTCTAAGTCTTTCAGTAGTGTCAGAGCGAACTCCTATACTCAAGAGTGATCCTCCAATCAATCCAGATATCATTATCGGAAGTAGAAATGCGACTGAGGCGGTACCAAAGCCATCAAGCCACCAAGTCACTAAGAAACTGAATGACAATGGAATAATCATTGCCATCATCGTCCATCCAACGATTAGTGATAGTACGTCTCGACGCATTTGCTTATCACACCTTGAATTTCTTTTCCAAATCATCAACCCTATCCGGCGGTAAGAATATTGTTAACCGGTCGCCTTCGAGTATTGTCTTTGTTGAAGAAGGGCGCATAGTTTCCCATTCATCGTGTATGTTCTTTCGCTGAATAAATGCGACTTTACACCATTCCGGTAGCCCTGCATCTGCAATAGTCTTTCCAGCGAATTTAACTTTAGAATTGATAGGTAAACAGATTCCAATTACATCAGGTACGCTAGATAGGACAGCATATGGTCCGGGTAATTCTGAATGTATTCGCGAAAGAATTGTATCTATAGCAACTCTCTTACGGTCAACTGAGAATGTTATACCCATTCGTCGAACTACATCAACTAAGTCAGCATCATACATTATCAGCCCTGTTCTTTCTACCCCCATGTCACTGGCAAGAAGAGCAGCTGCAATGGATGCATGGTCGTCATTGAGTGCAGAAATTGCTATGTCGTGCGATGATATTTCAATCTCAGAAAGTAAATCTTTGTCTAAATGGTCGCCGTGAATAATCTCTATCCCTTTGCGATTACCAATTTCTGAACCTGCCAAATTATTCGCTTTTTGAAGGTCCCTTTCTACAACAGTTACAGTTCCATCAGCATCAAGCCATGCCTTTGCCAATCTGGTGCCTATTAGGTCGGCACCGAATATTGCAACCTTTGGCTTGTCGGGGAAATCGATTGGAGCGTGCCCAAATATTCTCAGGATACGATTGAATGATGCTTCGCCAGCTGTCGCAATTGCAACTCTGTCATTAGGTAGTATCTGGTCATCTGCAGTTGGTACCTTTCCTTGCATACCATCGCGCTTTAGGCCCACCAATAGTGGCATTCCACCTTCGACTTTGGCACCCGATTCTCTCAAAGTACGGTGCACTACTCCGCCTGCTTCAGATTTAACATCGAGTTCTACGATGTAAGCATCCGCTTCAAAAGGAATAACTTCGGTCAACGATGATGATCTAAGTCCAGACATTAGCCTTTCAATCGCACCATCTACCGGATGCACCACATGGTCAACACCTGCCCATTTAGCTAACTTGCCAGACTTATATTCATCGACGAACATTGGGTTTCTAACTCGACAAATAGTCATTAATTCACCTTTGCCTTTAGTCTGCTCAGAATGGGCATGCTTTGCTAGTGCACACGATAGAATATTTCTTTCATCAGAGTTAGTTGCTGCAACATAAACTTGAGTTGATTCAATACCTGCCTCGACAAACTTCTTCCTATCTGTTACATCCCCATGTAATACCAGAATGTCCATGCCTTGGGAGTTTTTGACAGCCCTTGCACTGTTATCAACAAGTACAACTTCCTTGTCTTCACTGCGTAAAGCTCGAGCCAGACCGGTTCCGACTCTGCCACCTCCGCCAATAATTACCCTCATGAGAGATCTTCACCGACCCAGATGTTTTTCCAAGTTCCACCAGATACATCATAACTTTCCGTAGTAAAAGAACGAACTCTCTTGAAATCACTACCTGAAATAGAGCCGCCGGAATAGTACCCGTCAACATTTGACCAAGGTGCTTTTTCTACCCAATCAATGTACGCTGTAGGTGTGTGAACTAGCCATTTGTGATTAACTACGTCGACAGAACCTTCGATATAACAAGTATCCAGAATCACATCATTATCTTCACACCATTCATCCGACATCGGAATCATAATGTAAGCCCATGCGTGACCTTGCCAAGAATCGAATTGAGAATCTGCTAAGGCACCAAATACGTACCATGTAGGAACACCTTGAACACGCATAATACTCATGAATGCATTTGATTGTTCATCACAATCTCCTATTCCACTATCTAGGCACTGTTCACCACTTCTTGCTACATTAGGTGCGCTTACATCGTAAGGAACATTGTCGTTTAGCCAATCAAAAGTAGCCCTTGCATAAGCATAGACACTATCTTTCAGTCCGCTAGGTAGTGATGCTTTGATGCTAGCTGCAGTTTGGTAAACAGTAGGGGCACTCGATTGTCTTCCATCAATTGCCCAATTTGAAGGATTGGCACCGTCATTTCGGTCATACCAATACTGTGATGAAGCATATGTGTTAGCCCTAGAACCCATCCCTCTGTCAGCAATGTCATCGAATGTACCTGAACGTGATAGGCTATTCCCTTCGGACTTCCCATCTATTTTGCCATTCATTTTTGTTGAATGCCACCATGTGTGAGTAGTAGATTTCAGTGTAACTGCGAAATCAACACTCTCATGAGTTCCACCTGGTACATCAATTGAAACACGAATACAAGGACCGTGGGGGCATTTGTCAGATCCAACTCCTTTACCTGGCCACCAGACTTGGTTTCCATCAGAGGTAATTACCGCCTGCTCTTTACTTTTAGTCGGCAGGCCATCTTCAGGAATATCAATAATATCCCCGTCTATCCGTAATTCCATAGATTGAATATCCTGAATCATTGACTTCTCAACTTCCGTTCCATCTGTATATGCTAGTGCGACTGCTCCGCCTTCGTTACTCGTAATGTCCACAGGTAGAGGAATTGATTCTTCAAGGTGGCCAACGCCTGAACCGTTATTCCACAAATCAATACTTCTAATCACTGTGTAATCTGCCTCCAATGGGTAGACTTGTTGTGGAGCAAGAGCGTCATTTATGTAATCCTCAATCTCTGCCCATTTTGCTAGTACGAATTGTCTAGCATCTGGTGTGAAGAATACGAATGCAATTAGAGCAATCAAACCTAGTTGGTTGATTCTACTCCTTTTTTTCCTCCCACCTCTCCTTGTTTTAGCTTCATTCTTAGCATGTCTTGGAGCAATACCTTTCCTTGCCCTTCTTGTTGGAGATCTGTTAAATTCACCCCTGGTTCTGGAGTCCATTCCAGACGCTCCTGTCATGACTCGGCCACAACTGTAGCAGATTGAATCGCCCGGCAGAGTTTGGGCACGGCAAAATGGACAGGTTCCCATCGTTCTATACCCTGAACAGTACCCCCATGAAGGTTCTGTTCAACAGTAAAAGTGAAAAAAACAGGTAATTCAGCCTAAATCTGCCACTCAGCAAACTATGTAAGTAGTTGACTACTACTCTTCTTCTACTATATTTCTCGAAGCGTCAGCCCATATTCTTCTAAGCCTTCTTCTAGCAGGTCTGGGTACCGCTGCCCACACCCAATCGTTGGCTTTTCTTTCAGCCAACAATACCGGAGGAATCATGAATATCCAAAATAGTGGATACTTGCTAGTGGAATAAAGTGCTGTTATTGCTAAAGCACACCAGAAAAATGTAGCAATTACTGCACTCCATCTTTTCCCTGCAAGCATCTTATATCCGTGCGCACAAAATATCAGCGCATGAATTCTTGGAGAGACTATAGCAATCAATAGTATAGTTACAATCACGACTATACTGATGTCTTCGTAATACTCTAGCATTCGGTAGATTTGGAACATGGCAATCATTCCACCGACTGCTAACCCAAGAGCCCACCCCGTAGTGGGTTGAGAGCCAGTTCTCCTGACACGCTCCCGCCTCAATATTAAATGTACAATTACTGCTAATCCTAAACAAATTAGCAGAGATGAAAGTGTTATTTGACCTTCTATAAGGTATGGTACCAATAGAAAACCATCAGTCATGTTGCCATAGAATCCACCTAGCAATAATCCCCAAAACATCATACTCCACGCAGTTGGAAGATCATAAAATCCAGAATATTTGGTCATTACTCCTCGCCATCCAAGCCCCATGCCGATTAATGCGACAATGGATGCGATTTGGAATAGAGCCAATGCTGCCATGTGTGTGGGCCTGATAATCACCATTGAAGTGAGTTTTGTAAGCCTAAGGCTTGAATATGCCCAACTTGACGCTAAGTCATGGCACGGCTACTGTTATTCGGCGGCAAAGGCGGAGTTGGCAAAACTACAACCTCTACTTCAACAGCTGTAGGATTAGCAGATTCTGGGCTGAAGGTTCTTCTTGTTAGCAGTGATCCAGCCCACAGTACCTCGGATAGCCTTGGTGTCCAACTAAGTTCTTCACCAACCGAAGTTGAAGGTGTGTCCGGACTTTGGGGCCTAGAGTTAGATCCAGAAGCTAGAATCTCAGACCACATCCCAAAATTGACAGACACATTGGGCCCATTAATGGGTGGCGAAGATCCAGATTTGAACGCATCTGAAATGGTATTGCCTGGTCTTGATGAAGCAATGGCTTTTGATGAATTACTGAAACATCTTGAGAATCCTGACTGGGATGTAATTGTTTTCGATACCGCTCCAACCGGCCATACTTTGCGTTTTCTTGCACTACCCGAGATTATCGAGAAGTGGGCTGATAAAATTATCAAAATGCATCGCCTAACCGGTGGCCTTAGGGCGATGATGTTTGGTTCCAAAGATGGAGAAAAGATGCGTGATGAACTAGAAAAGTTTAGACGTAGGGTCTTACATGTTCGACGAATATTATGTAAACCAGATGTTACAAGATTCACTTTAGTTACGATTCCAGAGAAAATGGGTGTCAATGAAACAATAAGGGCACATGAATCTCTGGCTGAGTTTAAGTTGCCAGTTTCGGGTTGCGTAATTAACCGTATGACCCCTGATTTGGATCACGACTTTATCCGTACTCGAAGGAAAAATGAGGCACTAAATGTAAAATCGCTTGAATCTCAATTACCAGATTTACATCTTCATGAAGTCGAACTTAAAGATACAGATATTCATGGTCTAGAATCTCTTAGAAGTATTAGCAAAGAACTTCATGGTGAAATTAGTATTTCTAATGGACTGGGTCCATTTAGTATTGGTCTTGGTTTGGAAGTACATAGAGGGACATGGTCTGATGGTGATGATGTCTTACTGCATTTACCAGGTATTGTTAGAGATGATCTCTCATTGCGAAGCGAGTCTGGTGTCGTCTATGTTGGGATCAATTCTAGAGAGCATCCCGTTCCATTTTCACGCCCAGCAAAGGCCAGTGAAGTCAATGCTAAACTGGAAAACGATGTACTAAAATTAACATTCCCTCCTGAGTAATCATCCGTTGGGTTCAAACCCAATGCGCTCTTGGGCACAGTATGGCACTCGAGTCACTTTCTAGGGGAATCTTCTCTGCTCTCGGTCTGCTGAAGAATAAAAGAAAGTTAGATGAAGACGAATTGAAGGAGATGCTTCGCTCATTGCGAAGAGCATTACAAGAAGCCGATTTCAACGTACGTCAGACTAAAGAAATCACTGAGAAACTCGAAATGCGACTTCGTGAAGAGGAACCGCGTCCTGGAGTTGCATTACAAACACATGCAATGAATATACTGTACACTGAGTTGGTTAGGCTACTCGGTCCATCTAGAGAAGTTAGGCCACACCAATCAACCATACTTATGGTCGGACTTTATGGTAATGGAAAAACAACTAGTACTGCTAAATTAGCTGAATGGTACCGACGGAAACATGGCGTTAGAGTTGCTGTAATAGAAGCAGACGTACACAGACCCGGTGCCTACAATCAACTTACTCAACTATTGGAAGACTCAAATGTTGAAGTTTATGGTGAGCCAGATAACAAGAGTGCAGTCGAAATAGTTCGTAATGGATTGAAAGCGCACGCCTCTGCAGATTTGGTAATAATCGATACTGCTGGGCGACACAAACTCGATGAGGAACTTGTAGTTGAGTTAGAACAGATTTCTGAGGTTGCTAATGCTAATGAGAGATTCCTGGTAATTGATGCTCAGGTTGGACAATCTGCAGGCCCAGTTGCTGCTAATTTTCATGACCTTGCAGGAGTAACTGGCATAGTAATTACCAAGTTAGACGGTACTGCTCGTGGTGGAGGCGCACTGTCTGCTGTGGCTACAACTGGTGCACCTGTGATGTACATCGGTACTGGAGAGAAAGTAAGCGATTTAGAAAAATTCGAATCAGACAGATTCATTTCACGGCTCCTAGGTATGGGTGATATTCGTGGATTAATTGATCTAGCGCCTGAAGACATGGATGAAGAAGAAGCAATGAGGATTACTCAGCGTATGATGTCTGGTAGATTTACTTTGAATGACATGTATTCCCAGATGGAAATGATGTCGAAGGTTGGAACTATCGATAAATTGCTTTCATTCTTGCCATCTGGTATGTTTGGCGGCATGGGTGCCATGGGTAAGAACCAGAAAGAAGCCATGCAAGGGAATTTGGATCGCTACAGAGTCATTATGGATTCAATGACAAATTATGAGAAAGACGAACCTGCTAAGATAAAGGCTGACCGTATCCGAAGAATCGCTCGTGGTTCTGGAGTTATGGAAAAAGATGTCAGAGAATTAATTGGTCAATGGAATCGTTCTAGAAAAATGATGAAAGGCATGAGCGGTAACCGTAAGATGAACAAACAGATGAAGCGCATGATGCGTGATACTGAGATGGATTTCGACGGACTCGAAATGTAATCAGTAACTCTTAGCTAATAGTACTCTTCTGGTAGTCGGTTTACCTGACATGAAGCAAGGTCTCTCTTCTTCATATGCATCTGTAGCATCTCCTAAGAAAGACATACCTGTAGTTCTTTCTATAGTTTCAGCATGTGAGTCTGTGCCGTCAAATGCCATTTCGTAAATCTTGCCATCTTCAACGTCTTCCAAACTAGTTAATGGGACAATAACATTGCCAGCATGAGCATCAGCCCGAGCACGTAGTTCATCTGAAATTTCATCCAATAGGCGCTTACATTCATCCGCAATATTTGCGAGTGGAAGCGGTTCTTTACCACCAGTTCTTCTTGCAGCAAAGGCACAGTCATTCTCTATGTCGCGTGGACCTATGTCCAAGCGTAGAGGGACGCCTTTTATCTCCCAATCGAAATATTTCTGTCCAGCATGAATATCTCTCGAATCGACTTTTACACGTAATCCAGATGCTTTCAGTATTGCAGCGACTTCATTTGCCTTAGCAATAGTGTCCACTTCGGAATTCTTTCTGATCATCGGACAAATTACAACCTGATGTGGTGCTATTGATGGTGGCATTATCAGCCCATTGTCGTCACCATGCATTCCTACTATTGCCCCTAGAAGTCTTTCAGACATCCCATAGGTTGTCTGATGACAGTGCTGCTGTTGAGCATCTAGATTCTCATAAGTAAGGTCGAATGCCTTTGCCCACTGATCTCTGTAATGGTGGCATGATGCAACCTGTAATGTCCTACCATTGGGCATAATAGCATCGATTCCTATTGTATACCAGGCACCAGGGAATGTATCCCATATCGGACGCTTTGCTTTGATTACAGGTAGGCATAACTGGTGCATTAGGTTGTCCACTATTTCTAAATCCTGTTCGATTTGCCTGGATGCGCATGCTTCGTCTGCATGCGCTGTATGTGCTTCAAAGAAGTGGATTTCGCGTACTCTAATGAAAGAACGGGTTTGTTTTGTTTCATATCGGAATGTGTTTACCATCTGGTATACCTTCAGTGGTAGGTCTTTGTGTGAACGTACCCATAGTGGGAACATGGTATACATTGCAGTTTCACTGGTCGGTCGCAAAAACATAGGGACATCCAATTCGTTTTCACCGGCATGCTTTACCCAGTAAACTTCTTTCTTGAATCCGCCTTCTTCATCTTCGTCTCGTAAATCGTCAGGGTCCACGCCTTCTTCTCTAGCTCTTTTCAGTCTAGCCACTAGGGCGTTTTCTTTTTCCAGCAGATTCTCAGGAATCAGTAATGGGAAGTTTACTTCTTCGTGATCAGTCCTCTCCATTTCTTCATGGGTTAGCGAATCAATTAGTTTCATGGTACGCCATCCATACGGCCTCCATACATCCATTCCCTTGATTGGATATCTCTTGTCAACTAACTCAGATGCCTCGACAATAAATGGGTACCAAGAGTTGAAATCATCAACTTTTGAAGGTATCCCGCGCTTTGCTTTGCCTTTGCCCATATTACTCACCTATACTTGGTGTTCATCAAATTGCCGCATTACTTACGGCGGAAAGCAAGAATGATGACAATTATGCTACATGCCAGAGCGACATAATCAGGGATGCCGAGAACAGGGAATGGTTCAGACCATCCCATTTCATTATTAATTTCATGGATTCCAGCCCAATTTATCCTGGTGCCATCTCCACCATTAAGGAAGCCAAATGCACCGAATATGTTCGCAACTGCAGTTAACAAAGATATAATTCCAAATGCTTTGAGAAGTCCACCGCCACTCTTTGCAATAACTTGTTCTGGGATAGCAGGTAATGATGGCATTGGCATAGGTGCGATTGGTGCTGCTCCTGGTACAACTTCAATCATTGAATCCGGCGTAGTAACTGCAGTTATCACTTCAACATCTGGTAACTGAGGTCCATGACTCGGTTTACTTGGTGCAATAGGCTCAATATTTAGCCCAAAGATACGTTCGGCAAGACTTGCCAAAATAGGGTCTGCGGCGATTTCAGACTCATCAATATCGCCATCGAGAAGACGTTTGAGTTTATCTTCATGACTGGTCATGCAATCGCCTCGTAAACCAATGTGGGCAGGTGCTCATTATCAAGCGTTCGCCTCAAGCATTGCCGGCCGCTTCGACCTCAGCCCAATCTTTCATGAATCCAGCTAGTCCCTTATCGGTTAGTGGGTGTGTCATTAGTTGACGGAAAATTTTGGTTGGCATTGTTACGGTGTGTGCACCCATTTGCATACAAGCAAGAACATGAGTTGGATGGCGAATTGACGCAGCAAGTACCTTTGTATCAACATTGTAATTATCCCAAGCGGACATAATTTCTGCTATCAGAGTCATTCCGTCAGCACCAGTGTCATCGATTCTTCCGATGAATGGTGATACATATGTGGCACCTGCTTTGGCAGCCATCAATGCTTGGGAGGCTGAGAATATCAGGGTAACATTTGTTTTTATTCCATCTGCGGTAAGTATCTTTGTAGCAGCCAAACCTTCAGGTGTACACGGGATCTTGATAATGACATTTGGTGGTAACTCTTCTTTCAATAGTCTACCTTGTTCTACCATTCCTTCGGTATCTAAAGCAGTAACTTCTGCCGAAATTGGGCCGTCACAAATCGATGCAATTTCAGCTACAACTGTTTTGAAGTCTCTTCCACTCTTCTTGATCAAGGATGGATTTGTCGTTACTCCGTCAAGAATACCCCATGAGGCAATCTCTCGAATTTCATCTACGTCAGCGGTGTCTAGGAAGAACTCCATGAGTGGGTGTCATAGTAGGAGGTGCTTCAAGCCTTCCTCGCGATTACCTTCTTTGCAGCATCAGAAATATGGTGTGATTTTAGGCCCATCATCTCCAGCATTTCTTCAGAACCAGCAGACTCCCCGAACCTGTCGTGAACACCGATTTTTTCCATTGGAACAGGGTGCTTAGTGACAATATGCTCTGCTACTGCACCTCCAAGCCCGCCAATAATAGAATGGTCTTCAGCAGTAACTATTGCTCCACATTTTAGCGATAATGAATCAAGAAGTTCTGTGTCAAGGGGTTTGATAGTGTGCATGTCCACTACAGTGGCACTAATTCCTTCTGATTGTAATGCCTTAGCAGCCTCCATTGCTTCGTGAACTAGTACTCCACAAGCAATTATAGCAACATCATTACCCTCAATGAGAGTGATTCCTTTTCCGATTTTTATTTGACTTTCCTTACCTTCATACAATACAGGGGTTTTATTTCTGGCTGTACGCATGTAAGATGGCTTGCCTAGCCCTGGTAATTGCATTGTGAGTTCCTTCGTGGATACATCATCACAAGGGTGCATAACAACTACATTTGGAAGAGTGCGGTATATCGCTAAGTCTTCAATCGATTGTGCGCTTGAACCATCTGTACCTGTGTGAGTACCTCCGTGTGATCCACAAAGATGTACTGGAAGGTTCGGTCTAGCGATACCATTTCTCATTTGTTCGAATGCCCTTTCTGTAAATATTGCAAATGTGCTTGCGAATGGAATGTATCCACTAGATGCTAATCCAGCGCCTACCAACAGCATATTTTGTTCTCCGATTCCACAAGAAACTGTTCTTTCCGGGTGAGCCTTTCTGAAATGAAGCGATTTTGTAGATTTGCCTAGGTCTGCTTCAAGCACTACCACTTTCGGGTTATCTGCTAATGCTAGTAATGCCTCTCCGTATCCATCTCTGGTTGCTGCCATTCTGGTCATGCATTCACCCCCAATTCAGATAGTGCGATTGCTAATTGTTCATCAGATGGTGCTGCACCGTGGAATGCAGGATTGTTTTCCATGAATGATACTCCTTTTCCTTTAACAGTCATGCCAATTACAACCGCTGGTTTGTCAGTAACTGTATCCATCCAGTCAATGGCGCTAACGATTTCACTCATGTTGTGTCCATCGATTACCTTTACAGCCCACCCAAAGGCGTTCCATTTAGCAGGAATGTCAAACATTCTCATCTGTGCTTCACAGAAATCATCATTTTGAATACCGTTACAGTCGATAAATAATTTCAAGTTTCCAAGTTCGTGGTGAGCAGCAGCCATAGCAGCTTCCCAAATACTTCCTTCTTGGATTTCTCCATCGCCTACCATTACGTACGCATTTCTTTTCGAACCATCGATATTAGCAGCAATTGAACACCCCATCCCATAAGATAGTCCCATTCCTAAACTGCCTGCTGAGAAATCCACTCCTGGGCACCATTTCATGTCTACGTGGCCTTGGCATACACCGCCCTTTACACGGTAACTTTCTAGATCAGTGTGAGATATGAATCCCATTTCTGCTAAAACAGCGTACATTCCGGGAGATGCATGCCCTTTCGATAAAATGAATCTGTCTCTGTCATCCCAATCAGGGTCGTCACTTCTAGCACGAAGTCTGTGACCATATAAGGCACACAAAATGTCGATTTCCGATAGGGATCCGCCAGGATGTCCTGCCTGCGCCCTATGAGTCATTTTACATATCTCGATACGGCATTTTCTAGCCATTTCTTCCAATTCGGAGATGCTCATCCCAGTCATCAATACCGCTTCCGAAGGTAGGCCTAAGACTATGGCCTTTGATGCTTGTGCTCATTTCGATTTGAATTCAATCGTCATTATCTTTAGAAGCATTACCAAAATCTGGCAAAGATGGAGGTGTAAATACTCCACTCAAACGCTTTGCTGCATCTGATAATACAAACAACAAATCTCCTAGGAGATTACCTTTGGACGGAAGAGAACGTGCGGAAAGCATGATGAATACTGCCACGAACCAACCAAAGAATAGCAATGATGCAAAATTGCCAAGAGTTCCAATTCCTCCGAACCAGTCACTAGGTAGTATTCCATAGCCTGACCATTTGTTATCTGCTACAATGAATATTGCCAAAACGACTCCCATTAGGGATTCTCCTGCGATAAATCCAGCTCCAATAAGAACTCCTTTATCTTGAACTTCTTTGACAGCCACAGAAGCCTCCTTACTTGGCTCCCCCTCTAATGTTCCATCAATTCTTAATCTTGCACTAGAAAGAAGAACATGTGAAATAATCCCTCCTGCCATAATTGGCATAGATAGGTATAATGGAAGATAGATTCCAATTGCTACACTCATTACTGGCATTGCCAGCCTAATCAGAATAATTGCAATGGCTGCCCCTAAGAATACCATTGGTAGGTTCATGTTTCCTCCAAAAGCGCCTTCCACTATCGCTCCTATCAGTTCCGCTTGTGGGGCGAATAGGGCGTTTTTACATTCAGGGTCATTTGGTAACGGATTTTCAATACATGCGGTTTTTGTTATTCGAAATGCATCGTGTAAAAGTGATAAAACT